>CAYPTO010000273.1:0-2392 GCA_964413625.1 uncultured bacterium | reverse complement strand
CAGTTTGAATTTTGATCATTATGTGATCGAAGAAAAAGGATTAGTAAAAGTTTACTTCTATAAATCGTGAGTAACAATTAGTATTTGACCTGTCCCCCGCAGCTTGAAAAGCGAGGGGGAGGGGTGACGAAAGAAGATGATAAATAAAATATGAGCCACTTTCAACCGCGCAGCTTTTTAGTTAGAAGCTTCCCCTTCGTTAAAAGTACGAAGATCAGGCAGGAACCGGTAGATCTCAAGACATCGATCTCCCTGTCGATGGACTGGATCTCACTAGTGGCATTTATGTCTTTAGGATTAAAATAAATGATGTTGAACATGTCCCGAAGGTCGCCTTAATGAAATAACAGCCGGTAAACAGCAACAATCAACATAATTTTCTTATAAAAAGACCTAAGAGGTTTTTTCTCTTATAACAGATATTTCTTTTCCGGCTTATAAAACCAAATATATTTTATGATTTATGATTGTTCGGAAATGTTCTATATGGTTGCATTTTTAACGGCTTTTATGTATTTTTATGGTATTAAATATGACAATAATAAAAGAAGTCCACTATGATGAATGAAAACAGATATGAACTATCTCCGAATCTTTTAGAGAAATTCCTTAATAAATCCAAAAATGACTTTACCAAAAATGACATTATCAACTATGTTGAAAAAAATGGAATCAAAATAATTAATTTTCGGTATGTGGCGGAAGATGGTCGTTTAAAGGTATTGAATTTTGTTATTCAAAGTCATGAACATTTGGAATCAATTTTGACAGCCGGTGAACGTGTTGACGGGAGTAGTTTATTTAACTTCCTTGAAACAAGATCAAGCGACTTATATGTTATTCCGCGCTTTAAAACAGCTTTCCTTAATCCGTTTTCAGATATTCCTGCAATAGACATTCTTTGTTCTTTTTATAACGGATCAGGAGATCTTTTGACCGATGCTCCAGAAAATATTATGCGTAAAGCCCATCAGGCACTTGTTGACTCAAGCGGTTACGAATTGGAAGTGATGGCGGAAATTGAATACTATGTGATATGTGAAAAGAATGATAAATACAGAGCCACCGATCAAAAAGCTTATCATGAGGCTGCCCCATTCGTGAAATGGGAACAATTGCGTATTGATGCCATGTTGGCTATTGTTCAATGCGGGGGGCAAGTTAAGTATGGTCATTCTGAAGTGGGAAATTTTTGCGACGAAAACTTTGACTATGAACAAAATGAAATTGAATTTTTACCCACGAATGTTGAAGATGCCGCCGATCAAATTCTTATTGCTAAATGGATACTTCGTGAAACAGCTTACAAATACGGAGTAACAATAAGTTTTGCTCCTAAAATTACTACAGGAAAAGCCGGTAGTGGGATGCATATTCATATGCGTCTTATGAGAAACGGTAAAAATGTAACTCTCGAAACCGGTGAATTGAGCGAAGCAGCCAAAAAATTTATTGCAGGAATTTTAAGTATAGCACCGGCACTTTCTGCTTTTGGCAATACTATTCCTACCAGTTATTTAAGATTGGTTCCGAACCAGGAAGCACCAACCAGTGTTTGTTGGGGCAAGCGCAATCGTTCTGCGCTAATTCGCGTTCCTTTAGGATGGGCAATTGCCAAGGATATGATTGCAAAATCCAACCCTCTGGAAATACCTTCCCAAAAAGATTTCAGCGATAAACAAACATTCGAACTTCGCAGTCCGGATGGTTCCGCTGATATATATTTACTCATTGCCGGTATTTGTGTTGGAGCAAGACATGGTTTTGAAATGCCGAATGGACTGGAATTTGCCAATGAAACTTTCGTTGAGGGTAATATTTTTGACGAGGACCATAAGAAAAAATATAAAAGCCTTTCACAATTACCATATTCATGCAAAGCGGCAGCCGATGCATTGCTAGAAAAAGCTGATATTTTTAAGCAATATAATATTTTTACTGAAAATATAATTCAAGTAGTAGCCCAAAAACTGAACGATTATAACGATGAAGATTTAAGAGTCCGAATTTCTGGAAACCAAGAAGAAGCAATGAAATTAGTAACACGATTTTTACATTGCGGATAATACCGGTATGAACATTTCGGTTCATAGATCGGTCATCAGCGGACCTTATCCAAATCTTGATTCCATAATCAATTATAAGCTGTTGGTCAGATAAAAATGATTTGTTAATCGAGAGAATTCTTTTGGGAATTACTTTCTGTGATCCCGGATTCTTTTGTTTTGAAGATTTGCGGTAACATGAAGTTTTGATTTTTCGACGAAATACCCCATACGTTTGCAGCGAGGATAGTCAAAAAATAGCAAATCCTTTCATTTATTTTTAAAATGTACCTTTATCAGCTCGGTCAAAAAAACCGGATCAATGGGTTTGCCAATATGATCATCAC
>CAYPTO010000272.1:0-2409 GCA_964413625.1 uncultured bacterium | reverse complement strand
AGATGAAAAATAAAGCACTAATTTTAAGCTCATTGCTTGTAATGCTCTTGCTGTCCGGGTGTATTTGGATGTATTCCACAAGACCCGGAACAATACCGCCGCACATTAAAAGCGTCGCCATAAATGAAACTACCAACAATACGGCTGAATTTAATCTTGGCCAGGATTTTACGGCACTTTTGACTGAGAAAATGCAATTGGATAATCTTTTACCCCTAAGTGATGTTTCAGTTGCAAATTCGATCATATATACCGGATTTACCCGAATTAGCGATGCGGTATATTCCTATGATGAAACCGAGGTCGTTAAAGAGTACAAATTGACTTTGAGTATGGATTTTCGCTGGTATGACGCCTTGAATGAGACAGATATTATGAAAAAAGCGCTAAGCGAATACGTAATATATTACAGCGACAGTTACAATAATACACTTTCTCCTGATGAACAGGTAACAAGAGAAAACGCATTGGAACTATTAAAAGATAAAATGGCCGACAAAGTGCTTGTAGAATTAACGTCACAATGGTAAAAATACTTAAAACCTCATATTGGATCCTCACACCTGCTATTCTGTTGATGTTGATAGTGGCAAGTATATTTTCTCCGGCTCTGCTCACTTCTTTGAGCTATACCATTATCTATTTGCTTTATGCGGCATTTATATTGGTTTCAGTCGTGTTTGTCCCGACCTTTTTAACTAAGATCCTTCATCTATTATTGGTCTTCATGATCATTGTCGTCGTATTTGTTAAATCCAATAATGATCGCTATCCCATAGCTTTGGGTAAAGGGGGCAGTTATTTGTTGCAAAATGAAAACGACACGCTTGATATCAAATTGCTTGAATTTACGATCACGCATGATAACGGATCCGTCGCCGCGGTTCATTATGAAAGTAAATTGTTGATTGACCATCGGGATACGATCTCTGTTACGGTCAACCATCCGTTCAAATATAAAAAGATCCGCTTATATCAGTCCTCATATCGAAATATGACGCCGTTTAACTTTTACTCGAATGATAGTCTCAGGTTGTTTGAAGGACAATATGGTAAACTAAATGGTATAGACTTGCATTTTCTGGAATATGATTCCCACTTGCAGCGAGCGGCCATATCGTATAATGACATCCTTTTTTATTTACCCGTTGAAAAGGAAGTTACATTTTTAAATACAAAAATTAAAATAATACCCGATATACCCGAAATGGGGACCGTTCTGGAGTATGTAGAGGTAAAAGGACATGTTTTACTTTTACTTACTGCTTTATTGTTATTGTTGACCCTCATAATTTCACGCTTAAGGAGAAAATAAATGGAATTTATTCTTCTTCTTGTCCTTGCAAGTCTTTATTCAATATCACTGATTGTCGGTCTATTTAAACAGCAAATACTATCCCGTTCTGTTCTGTATCTTGGTTTTATACTTCATTTAACGATATTGATCATTCGCTCGCTAACAGCCCATCATCCGCCTTTTACAAACGTTTACGAATCCCTTCTCTTGCTTTCATTTCTCATGCAGGTAAAATTTATATTCTTCCAGAAGTCAATCAGTGACAGAGTGATCAATTTGCAGCGTTTAGCGGTCTTAATATTTACGGTCGTACTTATTGCGCTTCCTCCCGAAACTCGCACCATTCAGGCCGTTATGCCCGCATTAAACAGCATTTGGATGTATATCCACGTACCGGCATATCTCTTTTCTTATGTTGCTCTATTCAGCGGATTGGTCCTAGCTATTATTAGGCTATTTTCCCGAAAGAATATATTTGCAAACGATGAACAAATGGATACGGATATTTCTCTCGCTATGATCTTTATGTCCATTGGCTTGGTTACCGGTGCCATATGGGGACAAGTAAGCTGGGGAAATTTCTGGTCCTGGGATCCCAAAGAGACGTGGGCCTTGATCAATATGATCGTTCTATCATTATATTTTCATAAAAATGACAGGAAAGCGCAAGCTCTTATTGTTATTCTTACCGCTTTGACCGTTTTGTTTACCTATTTTGGTGTTACCTGGCTGTTGAGTGGGTTGCATTCGTATTCATAAGACGTGAGACGTAAGAGGTAAGACGCCCCACACAAAGGCACGAAGAAGACGAAGGCACGAAGAAGAGATAATAAGGTTTTTTGAAATGCAATATAAACTGCCTGCCCTTCGCCGTGCCATGCCGAATTTGCCGGTTGGCGAAGAAGTGGCGGATGTAGGGGACAGGCATGCCTGTCCCGTTATTTATGTTCACCACAACACCATCAAAAACAGAGCAAAACTCGCTGGATAATACCAGTTATATAGCAAAAAACCACAGGGGAGGATGACCACAATAAACCCTTGTGTATTATTAATTTACCCATTGTGTGAAACTAAATAAGCGCATGTTTGATATGATTTAGAGGTTTATT
>CAYPTO010000271.1:0-2411 GCA_964413625.1 uncultured bacterium | reverse complement strand
AGTTCACTTCTTTCAATATCGGCAAGATCTTCACGATTTGCATTTAAATAAGTAGAAATTGAGTCCAGACGTTCTTTGGCGGCTTTTTTTAGAATAGCCAATTCATCGTTTTCTTCAAGATCTTTCATCAACGCGATTTTCTTTTCACGTAATTTCGAAACCAACATACGTAAAGTTCTAACTTTATCACTTTCCCTGTTCAGCATAGCCGCCTTAAGATCGGCTTGAAGGTTCTCAATGTAAGACATAAAATACCTCTAATTGAAATTATCAACTATTTTACAAATGAATTATTTTATTAAAAAGGATTTTATTGTATTTTGCCACTTATATAAGAGGGTAATATGATCAAAAGATTAAACGAATTGTTTGAGAAAGATGAAATAAGAGTACTGGGCCTGATGACCGGAACATCTGCAGACGGATTGGATATGGCATGCGTAAAATTTAAAGGAAAAGGAAAATATCCTGAGTATGAGGTATTATATTTTGATTTTATTCCCTATCCTGAAGAGTTTTCGAAAGCATTCAAGCGTCCTCTGGAGCTGACGGCATCGGAAATAGCAGAACTGGATATGAAGTTGGGGAAATGGTATGGTGAAGTTGTTTCTAACTTGAATGTCGATTATGATGTTGTTGCCAATCATGGCCAGACACTTCTGCATCAGGCACCTGATTATACTTTACAGATTGGTGAAGCTCAATGTATCATTGAAAAATGTAATAGACCCGTAATTTACGATTTCAGGACAGCTGATGTGGTTTTGGGAGGTCAAGGCGCACCTTTGATCCCAATTCTTGATGAATTTTTACTTCGGAAAGAAGATCGTTGTGTTGTTGCTCTGAACATGGGTGGTATTGCAAATCTTTCTTTTTTGGCTCCACGGTCTTCCAAGAAGGATGTTCTTGCCTGGGATACCGGTCCCGCCAATACACTCATTGATAAAGCTGTGATCGAATTTACCCAAGGAAAAGAATTATTTGATCGTGATGGAGCTTATGCGAGATCGGGGATAGTAAATAAAAATTTGCTCAGTGAGCTGTTGTCTCATGAATATTTATCAAGATCACTTCCAAAATCAGCAGGGCAGGAGCAATTTGGCAATGAGTATTATGGGAAGCTCAGGAAAAAAGTGAATCCTCAAACCCAAGCTGAGTGGTTGTCCTTTATCAGAACACTGACCGAGTTAACAATCAAAAGTATCGGTAAAGATATTTCCACCTTGAGCGATAATGAAGAACTTCCTGTTGAGATCATTGCCAGTGGGGGCGGGGCCGAAAATTTATTTATAATGGAACGTTTAAAAGATGAATTACCTGATTGTAAATTTGGTAAATTCGATCATCCGGGTATCAGCTCTGATGTAAAGGAAGCTTTTGGTTTTGCATATCTGGGATATTTGTTCTTAAGAGAATTGCCCGGAAATATGCCGTCCGTAACAGGAGCAGCGCATTCATGTGTATTAGGCAAGATTGTTTTCTGATAGTTGTCTGATCAATTCATATAACATTATTCCGTAGGCAACAGAAACATTCAAGGATTGTTTCATTCCAAACATTGGGATATCTACAGCCATATCGGCATAATCCATGACTTCTTCGGAAATTCCATCAACTTCATTTCCCACTACCAAACATAAGGGGAAGGAATACTTGATTTTCTGAAAACTTTTCGAACTGTCCGTATGTTCTAAAACAACAATAGGTACATGTTGAGATTTAAAATATTTCAGGAGAGGGATCATGTCTGCATGATATTCCCAGGGAACATTGTTTTCAGCACCGATAGCCGTTTTACTTATTTCTTTACGTGGTGGTGTGCCACTGATCCCTACAAGATATAATTTTTCGATGCCGGCCGCTTCAGAAGTGCGGAACAGGGATCCTATATTATGCAAAGAGCGAATATTATCAGCGATTACATGGATCTGTCTTCGTTCTCGATCAAGAAGAGAAAACTCAGACGGCCGTGCGTTTTTAATTGTTTCGTGGCTATGCTTTTTGATGCTCATGCCGGAATATCCATTTATCACCTGCTTCCAATCGTTCGCCAACGGGCGGATGTGAATAGTACATGAATTTTATAAATGGTGTCGGATAAGCGTTTGAAAGATTACGGTTTGCCAATCCGGACATTGCCCTTTGAAATGCTTTGGGATCTTGTGTCATATCCAATGCGTAATTATCTGCCTGATTTTCAAAATAGCGGGATATGGCATTTGAAAGCGGTCCAATGATCAACATATGCAAGACACCGAAACAAAGTAAAAATACAGGATAAGCTATTAGCATATTATCAAATGATTTCAGATAATCGGGATTAACAAGCAGCATGATCCGGTGTGAAAGAAAAAATGTGATTAATTGATAGACCGCACCCAATAAAATATTTATCCACATATGTTTGTATT
>CAYPTO010000270.1:0-2417 GCA_964413625.1 uncultured bacterium | reverse complement strand
ATTAAATTTTATAAGATCCGAATAAGTTGCATGTGCCACTTTATTACGCAATTCGGGTTCTTCTACCACAATAAATTCCCAAGGTTGAGAATTTGATGCAGATGGCGCCAAGCGGGCAGCTTCCAGGCAACGCTCGATTTTTTCACGTTCAACGGGTTTATCTAAATATTTTCTATTACTTTGTCGTGTTTTGACTAGATCTATAAAACTCATAGTTCAGGCTCGATTTCTTTTTTATATAATTCGTAAAATTTTTCTTCTATGGCATCACGTACTTCACGATAAGCTTTCAGTCTTTTATTAAAACCGCCTTTAGCATGAATAGGATCCGGGAATGGTATATGTAAGCGATGTTTTACTCTTCCTGTGAAGATTGGACAAGTCTCATTTGCATGATCACAAACTGTGATAACATAGTCGAAGGGTTCTTTCATGTAATCGTAAACGTGTTTGGGAATATGCTTGCTAATATCAATGTCTTTTTCCGCCATGACTTCAATGGTTTCCGGCATAACTCGATAAGCTGGTTGTACTCCGGCAGAATACACTTCCATTTCGTTATTGAAATGATTCAGGAAACCATGCGCCATTTGTGAACGACAGGAGTTCCCTGTACATAATACTAGAATTCTCATAATTATTCCTTATCCCGTTTTTTTAATATTAAGTGGGTAAAAATAATAGCTATCCAAATAGGCCAGAGTCTTATGATCCAGAAAAAGACCACCACTATACCCTTAAAACCGCTATGTAAGGCACGGAGCAAGGTGGGGAAGAAAGCATCCGATTTATTTGGGACATATGCTGCTTTTGTTACCTCATAAAGGTTGATGTGAATTTCACTCATTTCAACTTGCTCGCTCATATATTTTAAGCGAGCTTCTTGGGATTCGATCTCTTCTTGAAGTTTTCGGATCTTATCTTCAACGGTGATTATATCGGTTATGGTCTCGGCTTTCTGAAGAAGTTCGCGATAACGTATCAGGGCTTGTCGTTTCGTGGATAATCGTGATTCAATATCAATAAATTGCTCTGTTACATCACGTGCCGATATATTTTTTTCTTCCAATCGTCTGATTTCATCACCTGCAAGCAGTGACGTTATAAAATTTTCAAAATATTCCGCCGGAACGCGAACGGTTAAGTATGTATATAGACGATCAGTCTGACTGTATTGTCGTTCGTTTTGGATAACGCCTTTATATTGTGACAATAATGTGCTTACTATTTTTAATGAAGAGTCCATTTCATTGACTTCATAACAAAGAGTTGCCGAGCGAATGATCTTTTGTCTTCCGTTAGATTCTTGCATTAATGTACCTGCGGACATGGCCTGTTTGGGTGCTGCTGCTTCGTCATAATAGATCATATTCTCACTGTTGTCAGTAAAAATATTTTCATTTGATGTATCGCAAGCTATAAATAATAAGGCGATAGAAAGGAAAATAATAAAGCGTTTCATTTTTATACCTTTTACTTAAGTCCCGTTGAGCCAAATCCACCCAGTCCTCTGTCGGATTCGCCAAGTTCTTCAACCTCTGATATGTCGGGGTGCTTTGGAGCTTGGAAAATAAATTGGGCAATCCGGTCACCAATATTGATTTGAAAATCTTCTTCGCCGAAATTAGCCAGGATCACACCTATCTCATTACGGTAACCTGCATCTACGGTGCCGGGAGCATTTAAACAAAATATACCTTTCTTAAATGCAAGACCCGAGCGTGAACGGACTTGCAATTCCATTTCCACAGGGAGTTCAACAGCCAAGCCGGTTTTTATCAAAGCCCATTTTCCGGCGGGAATAACCTTGTTTTCAACTGAGGTGACATCATAGCCTGCATCATAGGCATGTTGTTGATTGGGAATAATGGCATTTGGGGAGAGGCGTTTAAATTTTACTTTCATCTTGACTTATATCCTTATTTATTGAAGTTTTTACTTGACTTTAGCCCAATTTATCATGAAAATCACAACTGCGATGCCGAGGTGGTGAAATTGGTAGACGCAGTGGACTCAAAATCCACCGGGCTTCGGTCCATGCGGGTTCGATTCCCGCCCTCGGTACACTCTCAAAACCCCTTTAAATAAGGGGTTTTCTATATCAAAGCGACTTTTACACCAATTATAATTTCTACATTCAAAATCGTCTAAGCTTGACAAAAATAAGACATTCCCCGTTAAAATTCAATGACAATAATGACGGTACCTACTATTTTGATGTCGCCTTAACGTTCCGCGGAACTGTATATGTCGGGGATAATGAAACAGCGCAGGATGAAATGACAGATGTCCTGTGGTTGGGCGATGATGCATTATCCCATCTTGCCGATAGTGGAATCCATTTAACTGCTTCAGAAAGAACTAAAGTTGAGAATCTACCTGATGATACAGCCCAGGAGCTGGTTGACTTGCTTTCT
>CAYPTO010000269.1:0-2431 GCA_964413625.1 uncultured bacterium | reverse complement strand
AAAATGAACGAAACTTATAATATTGGTGGAGCAAACGAATGGACCAATATTGATCTTGTGAAATTAATGTGTAAACTGATGGATGAAAAACTGGGTAGGGAAGTCGGTGAATCCGAAAAATTGATCACCTACGTTACTGACAGAGCCGGTCACGATCTTCGTTATGCCATTGATGCCGGAAAAATTGCCAAAGAACTGGGATGGAAGCCATCTCTTGATTTTGAAGAAGGGTTGAGTAAAACCGTCGATTGGTATCTTGAGAATGAAAACTGGATGAATAATGTTGTAAACAAAACGTATTTAGAATATTATAAAAAAATGTATGAAAATTAAATTGAATTGTACGAAAAACCCCAAAGACCTCACCACGAATGACACGAATTAACACGAATAGAGGCTAAGGTTAGGCCTAATAAATATTCGTGAAAATCCGTGTAAATCAGTGAAATTTGTGGTTAAAACATTCGTGTAATTTATGGTTAAAGCATTTATAAAATTTATGACTAAAAGGTAAATTATGAAAGGTATCATTTTAGCAGGCGGTTCAGGCACACGCTTATATCCCCTTACTCGTGGGGTAAGTAAACAATTGTTGCCGATTTATGATAAACCTATGATCTATTATCCTATTTCTACACTCATGTTGGCGGGAATTCGTGAAATATTGATCATAACCACTCCTGAAGAGCAAGAAGCATTCAAACGTTTATTGGGAAATGGTGAACAGTGGGGGATATCCTTATCATATATTGTTCAGCCGTCTCCGGACGGTTTGGCTCAGGCATTCATTTTAGGTGAAGAGTTTATCGGAGGTGATAATGTCTGTCTGATTCTAGGTGATAATATTTTTTATGGTAGCGGATTACCTCAATTATTGGAACAAGCCGTAAATCAATTAAACAATGATCATACAGCAAGTATTTTTGGTTATTATGTCAAAGATCCCGAACGATATGGTGTAGCTGAACGAAATATTGATGGCAAAGTGATTTCAATTGAAGAAAAACCAAAAGAACCCAAAAGTAATTATGCTGTAGTTGGGTTATACTTTTTCCCAAATTCAGTATGTGAAGTAGCCAAGAAAGTTAAGCCATCATTGAGAGGCGAACTTGAGATTACCTCTGTAATTCAGGAATATATAAATAAAAGTAAATTGACAATGCATACTATGGGACGTGGATATGCCTGGCTTGATACCGGGACCCATGAAGCAATGGCCGATGCAACCATGTATGTTCAAGCGATTGAAAAAAGGCAGGGGCTTAAAGTATCGTGTCTTGAAGAAATTGCCTGGAGAAAAGGATATATTTCAAAAGAGCAAATGAAACAAGCCGGAAAAGAAATGGGTAAGAACGATTACGGACAATATCTTTTAAATCTTTAAGAAAAATCATGAAAAATAAAAAAATAACCGTAACACAGCCTTCACTTCCTCCGTTAAGTGAATTTATTCCCTATTTAGAATCTATTTGGAAAGATAAGTGGCTTACGAACAATGGTAAATTCCATAAACAGCTTGAAAGAGAACTTGAAGAGTTTTTGGGAGTTGAGCATGTAGCGTTAAGCGCTAATGGTACTCTTGCTTTAATGTTGGCACTTAAAGCACTTAATATTCAAGGTGAGGTCATTACAACTCCTTTCTCATTTGTTGCTACCTCTCATGCTATCAGTTGGAATGGCTGTACACCGGTTTTTGCAGATATTGACCCCGATACATTTAATTTGGATCCAGAAAAGGTTGAAGCATTGATTACCGAAAATACAAGTGCCATTATGCCTGTTCATGTATATGGATATCCTTGTGATAATACCAAATTACAGGAAATTGCCGATAGACATGGTCTAAAACTTATCTACGACGCAGCTCATGCTTTTCATGTAAGAAAAAATGGGGAAAGTATATTAGGATGGGGAGATCTTTCGATTTTAAGTTTTCATGCCACAAAGGTTTTTAACACCTTCGAAGGTGGGGCTGTGATTTGCCATACACCGGAAATGAAACAAAAAATTAATGACCTGAAAAACTTTGGCATTCAAGGAGAAACAAGCGTTATTGATACCGGTATTAATGCTAAAATGAATGAAGTGCAAGCTGCTATGGGATTATTGCAGTTAAAGTATCTTGACGAAACTATTGCAAAACGACGGACGATAGCTGATCTTTATGGTCAATTGCTTTGTAATGTTAAAGGCATTACTTTACCTCATAATGATGAAGAAATAAATCCAAATTATTCATATTATCCCGTTCTTATTGATGATGCATATTATGGCAGATCACGGGACCAAATCTACGAAAGTCTGAAAACAAACAATATTTTTTCAAGAAGGTATTTTTATCCTCTGATATCCCGTTTTCCGATGTATAAATCGCTTCCTTCGGCTGCCCCGGAAAAACTTCCGGTGGCTGAACGCGTTGCACAGCAGGTCC
>CAYPTO010000268.1:0-2447 GCA_964413625.1 uncultured bacterium | reverse complement strand
TCCTGGTAATGTTGATATTATTAACACACCACATAAACCGATAACAAATTTAAATACAGCGGGAAAGTCGAAGTATTGAAAAATTATCTTTCTTCGGATTACTTATTCAATAAAATAAGAATCCAGGGCGGAGCTTACGGAGCTTGGGTTTCTATGAATCCCATTAGTGGAATAATGACCTATACAAGCTACAGAGATCCTAATGTCAAAAAAACTTATGAAGCTTATGAAAGCATTCCTGAACATATTGCTAAATTTGAGATTGATAGTGATACATTTGATAATATTAAGATCGGTGCTTATTCTTCATTCGATCCTCTTCAAAGTCCTAACGGAAAAGGGATCAAAGCCAGAAACGATTATCTCTCTGGGGAGAAAAAGGAAAGAGTTGAAAAGACCATTGATGAAATACTTGAAACAACTCAGCAGGATATTAGAGATGCAGCTCCTCAGTTAAAGAAATTCAATGACAATGCAATAAAAAGTATTATTGGAAGCTCTGAATTAATCAAAAAAGATGCAGACCTATTCTCGGAATTGATTGAAATAAAGTAATGGCTCTCACAAAGGCACAGAGATACAAAAATTGTTGAAAGTTGTTATTCTCGTGCTTGACACGGGGATCCAGGGGGAGAAAACAATCGTTACCCTGAATTTATTTCAGGGTCTTAAATTAAGTAAATTTAAAGAAAATAGGAGTATATTATGAAAATAAAAATTTTAATTTTAACTGTTTTCTCATTATTGCTTTTATGGTCATGTACTCCGGAGGTAGATGAAGATACATTGACTATATATTCACAGAATAATTCTATGTACGCAAAATTTGACTCTGATACAATTGTTGCATTAGTTCATACCAGATATTCTTCATTACCTTACAGGAATGGTGTAGCTTTAGGAGATACTTCTTACTCAGCAAATACATTATTCATGAAATCATTTGACTCCCCAAATTGGCTATATCTTGGAACTCTGGATAAAGATTCCGATCTACATGTTGCAAAATGGGATGCTTTGAACAAAGTAATCTATATTAAATATGATACTATGAAAGTTTATGTGAAAAATCTTAGAGATGCCAGTTTGGATACTACAATAGTTGATACCTCCGGGCTTTATCCTGATATTGAGGATTTCACTTTAACTTTATCTGTTGATTCAACCTATATGGATAGTATTAATAACGGGCAGTGGTATAAAACCTATCGTAGTTGGAAAGATGATATGATAAATATTTATCGATGAAATAAAAAAAGCCCGAAACAATATTTCGGGCTTTTACATTTTACATCACTTAGCTTAGTAACGATCTTTAATTCCAAGATCTGCAATAAGAGTTCTATATCTTTCAATGTCTTTTTTCTTCAAAAACTTTAACAATCTACTTCTTTTACCAAGTAACAATCTCATGCCTCTTCTTGAGTGATTGTCTTTCTTATTAATCTTCAAGTGCTCTGTCAACTGCTTCACTCTTGTCGTCATAATAACGATCTGAACTTCAGCTTTTCCAGTATCTTGTTCAGAACCACCGTACTTTTTTACGATCTCTGCTTTTCCTTCTTTTCCTAGCATGTGTATCTCCTTGTTTTTTAATCGTTGCCCAGCAAGAATATTCCATCCAAACCGAGTTCAACATTAATTGAATGCCCAATATAACAATTATTTAGTCTTTTGTCAAATTCTACTTGATCTTCCTATAATCCCCGTCTCTTTCTGTAAATCCAACCTTATCCAGATACTCCATGAGCGGTACTACATATTTTCTTGAACTACCTAAGAGTTCTGAGATTTCACCGAGTTTCATTTGTCCTAAACTTTTCATCTTAGCTAAAATAAGTTTTTTCCCCTCTTCCAAAATAGTTTTTGATATCAATAGACCATCGTTTAGCTTTATTATTTTACCCATGAACATGAGTATTCCTGCAATTTCTCTGGCATCTCTTTCTATCATAGGGATCTGTTCAGCGATAACTTTTAAAACAGGAGGTTTGAACTTGTTTTCATCCAAAATTTCTAAGAATGTATCAAGTTTTTTCTTCATTTCGTCATTAAGCTGAATTTCAAAGCCTTTCTTTGTAATAACATTCTGTGAAATTTGAATTAATTCATCAGCTTCTGCTTTCTTCAATATAAAATCAAACACGACCTGATTGAAGGCTTGAGATATCTTTGTCCGTAGGTCTTCTTTGGAAATTCCTTGTCTGTACGGATTTTTCTTGTGAAACTCATCAAGAGCGGTACCTATCTTTGAGAGTGTAGTATCTATATTTCTGCTGTGAAAATAAACTTTTTTGTTACCTTTGCCAATAATGACTATTTTATCCTGAGATATTAAATTTTCAAGCATCTTTATCGTTTCATCATCGGTCTTAGCTAACTTCTTGGAAATTTCGCTCGGAACTAAAGGCTCGAACTTAGAGCTAAGCAATATCTCTTCAACCAGC
>CAYPTO010000267.1:0-2455 GCA_964413625.1 uncultured bacterium | reverse complement strand
AAAAAGCGCCGCTCCTTCGTCACTCTGCTTTTTGCCACCGGTGATTTGCGACGTTATAAACCTTCTATATCGGCTTCAAGTATAATGTCCCTTAATATTTCATACCCTTTTTTCAGCCGCATAATAGCCCTTGATTGATCTGCTATACGATCTTTTAATTTTTCAACATATATCCTTAATGATGGCAAATCATTGGTTTCACTCAAAAAAACATCGGGATGATACTGTTCAGGGCCAGACCAATCAAAATCTAAATCCGGTAAGCGGGCTGCTTTTTCAGCTAAATCTTTTAATTTCATAATTTCCTCCGATCAATGGTTTATAACAATCCACTCCACCGGACGGCTTCGCCGCCGGTGAGCTTTGCCGTTAGCCCAAAATTAAGGAAGAACTATGGCGGATAAAATCTGGGTACACTGCAATATTTGTTCAGGAAAGAAAAAGCACGACCTTCTATGCCACGAAGAAGTTAAGTGGTCCGAAGAAATCAGTGAGCATTTTTCTATTCAAGGCTCAAACGTCTACGATCTGCTTAAGTGTTGTGGCTGTGACAGCGTTGTGTTACGGCACAATAGCTGGAGTTCTGAAGATTATGATCCAGAAACAGGCAAGCCAGAAGTTTACACTAGGTATTATCCTCCGCCAACCTATAGAAACTTGCCACGATGGGTACACCAATTCGGTCTATTTTCTAAAAGTGAAGAATCAATATCAGAATTAATGCACGAGATAAATGTAGCCCTTCAAAATAACGCACCTCAGCTTGCAACAATGGGTATCAGGGCATTATTAGAAATCGTAATGATTGATAAAGTTGGAGATAAAGGTTCTTTTTCTGCCAACATAACGGCTTTTAAAGAAGCCGGGTATATTTCATCCAAGCAAGAAGAAGTGATTAAGCCAATTTTGGAAGCTGGCCACGCAGCAATGCACAGAGGATATAAACCCGACAAACAAGATGTTGTTCAGTTAATGGATGTTACGGAAAGTATTATCGAAACGATTTATATAAATGAGTCAAAAATCCAGAGTCTCACGAGTAAAATTCCTTCACGTCCGCCAAAACAGAAAAAGGGCTAACCCATCGGGTGCACTTGACCGGGAATAGCCGCCCGTTGTTTTCGTGAACACCCCCAGCCCGGCAAGTGACCCTGGTCGTTATATTTGCAGAACCAACGTGGCGGCATTGAAAAACAAAACGGAGAATACATGACACAACCGGACATCATTCAGACGATACTAAAAGATAGCAATTATCATCTTTCCCTGTTTTCGGATGACGAAATTGGCTCTTTACGGGATAAGGTCTTTACCAAAACCACCAGAGGCAAGGAAACACCGCATGTAAAATGTATCGTTCGAGGCAAAGATATTCAGCTAAAGCCGGAAGAAATTGTACGCCAGCTTTATGCGGCACGGCTCATCAAGCAATATGATTACAGTAAAAAGCGTTTAGCCTTTGAATATTCGGTCAATTTTGGTCGGGAGAAGAAAAAAGCTGATATTGTCATTTTTGACAAAGACCGCTCAGATACCGACTACATCATCGTTGAGTTAAAAAAGCCCAAACTAAAAGACGGTAAAAATCAACTTCGTTCTTATTGCAACGCCACTGGCGCACCTATCGGCGTATGGACAAACGGTGAGAAAATATCCCATTATCATCGTAAAGACCCAAATTATTTTGAAGATATTACCGATATTCCCAAAGCAAAACAAAGTCTAAAGGATATTCTCAGTGAACGCTTTACCCTGAAAGACCTCATCATCAAGGATAAAATCGCCAATGAACGAAAATCCTTAAAAGACATTATTTTGGAAATGGAGGATGAAGTGCTGGCAAATGCCGGCGTTGATGTGTTCGAGGAGGTTTTTAAGCTCATATTCACCAAGCTATATGACGAGTATCTAAGTCAGCAAGATAAAGGCATCATCAATTACTTTCTACGTCAGGTTACAAAAACTGCCGTCCACGAGCCAACAGCCAAATATAAAAGCAAGCATAACAGTAGCCCCAGATATTTTGATGGACAGGATTATGAAGCACTCAAGGAAGCAACTATCGGAATTTCTGATGAAGGCTTTCGGGTTATGGAATTCAGAAACACCGGGCAAACCGATACCGAACTAAAAAACAAAATTCAAGCCCTGTTTGATGAAGCTAAAAAACAATGGTCAGGGGTATTCCCAGAAGGCTCAACTTTTGAATTGTCTGACAGTCATTTGTCAATATGTGTTTCAAGTTTACAGGATGTAAAGCTGTTTAATTCTAATCTTCTAGTGGTGGATGAAGCTTTTGAATATCTTGTCAATAAATCTGCTAAAGGTGAAAAAGGACAGTATTTTACACCGCGCCATGTAATTGATATGTGTGTGCAAATGCTCAACCCTAAAAGAGGTGAGTACATGATTGATACCGCCTCCGGCAGTTGCGGCTTTCCGGTGCACACCATTT
>CAYPTO010000266.1:0-2481 GCA_964413625.1 uncultured bacterium | reverse complement strand
TTTTGTTTTGCTTAATTTTATGCTTTTTTTGCCTTTGAGGCAATATACAATGACACTCCCACTCTCCTCTTCATCTTCTTCGCCTCTTCATCTTTTCAACTCTCGACCTATCGACTTATCAACTCTCTTTATGAAACTTTTGCCTTGCTTTCTTGTTGTAATTACATGGTATATAATTTATATTCGCAGGAATATAATTTGACTAATTAATAATGGAGAAACATATGAAAAAGATCGCCACTATTTTGATACTGTCCGCGGTCGTATTATTTGCACAGGTGCGAATCATTGATACTCAAGTACTTGAGATAGAAAATAATGCTATACAACCTGTGTTCAGTGCGGATGGAAACTATATATTATATGGATCTAACGATGGTTTATATAGCTACCAACTAAAAGAAAAAAAAGCTACTCGATTTGCTGAAAGTGGTTATGATCCTGTCATGGATACAGAAGGAATGATACGTTATCGTTTTGATAATTACAATAAAGGTTATCGTCTCACCTCTTTCCTCGTTTATGACAGCAAAACAAAGAAAACAGAATTTGTCTTAAATAATTTACGTTTGGAAAGCTCTCCCAAGATTACAAATCATGGTGTTTTTTACATTGAAAAAGATGCTATAAAAAATAATTTTGCAAAGGCAACACAAACTTCAAAACCCGTTGCTTTTACACTAAATAATAAAGTCGTGCTATACTCTTATGGAACAAGTAAGATACTGACTCCTGCAGGAGATCATCCTCATTTATGGCCTTCAGTCTCCCCAAGCCAAGACAAATTATGTGTTGTAGGTGGAAACGACTTATATATTTGCGATCTAAATGGAAATATTCTTTCTGAGATCAAAAACGCCCGTGCTCCACAATGGTCACCAGACGGGAAATGGATCGCTTTTATGAGAGATGAAGATGATGGAAATACTTTCACAGCTTCAGATATTTATCTTGTCAATGCAGATGGAAGTAATCTGATCCGATTGACTGATAGCATGGATCGGATAGAAATGTATCCACAGTGGTCCCCGAATGGGAAGCAGATCATTTGTGACAATCCGGTTGATGGAAAACCGATTTTAATAACTTTTGAAATCAAGTAGGGATATACCATGAAAAAATTGATCATCATATTATTTATCATTAGTTCCTTTCTTGTTGCTCAAGAAATTGATACTGTAACATATAAAATTTGTATTAATGCCGGTCACGGAGGCCATACATCCAATGACCGACCTCCGTCAACACCCGCCGGTTACTGGGAATCGGAAGGGAATCTAACCAGAGCTCTTGCTCTTGAAACTATCTTTAAAAATTATGGGATTGTTGATGTAAACGATACGACAAGAGCAAAGTTCAGTATCGTAATGACACGCAGACATAATCGTCATTCTGACAATCTGTATTTATCATCTATTTGCCAAATAGCTAACTCAAACAATTCAGATTGGATGCAATCAATTCATAGTAACGCAACAGGATTGACCGCAAGCACACGACATACCACATTATTACTGTATCCCGGACCTACGGGAGATTCGCGTATCAATGGGCTTGCTGGTTACCCGAAAGCTCCTCAAGAAATGGCACTAGCTTCAATTATGGCCAATAATATTTCTAAAGCCTTGCAAACGACAGGAACTTCGTTAGCTGGAGACTGGTCTTTTTATGGAACAGGTAAACCTTATTTAGGTGTTTTTCGTACTTTACAAGTTCCCGGCACTTTGAGCGAAGGTACCTTTCATGATTATTATCCCGAAACCTATCGTTTGCAGAATCTGGATTTCCGGATTAATGAATCCTGGGCGATCGCCATATCCTTTTTTGATCAATTTAATTTGCCTGAACCTGAAATGGCCAATTTGGCAGGAATAATTAGGACCTACGAGGAAAAAGTTAATTATCCCTATGGCGCAGGTTCAAACGACCAATACAAACCCGTTGACAGTATTAAAATTACGATCTACCCTGTCGGTTCACCCGACAGTAGTCGCATTTACAATGGCAATACAACCATGTATATTGATAAATACACACCTCAATGGTCGCAAATCACATCCGGCTCACCAATAAGTTCTACAAATTGGGCAACGATCGACAACAATTCCGATTACGATTACTACATGAATGGTTATAATAACAACCACGGTTACAACCGTAATAATGGATTCTACCTTTTTGATAGTTTGGCATACGGTAGTTATGTGATTATTTATGAAGCTCCGGGGTTTTGGCCCGATACCGGATCGGTTACGATCGATGACTCAAAGTTCTTCTGGACCAAGAATCATTTTATGGTCTCTTCTGCACCACCTTATGTAAAAACTAATACACCCAAAGCCAATGAAGTGGAACATCCTGCATGGGAACCCATTATTCTTGGCTTCTCTCATGCCATGGATACAGCAGCTGTTCGTAATGGACTCACATTGGATCCACCTGCTAATCTGATCTATATGTGGAATTCAACAAACAAACAAT
>CAYPTO010000265.1:0-2506 GCA_964413625.1 uncultured bacterium | reverse complement strand
ATACCGGAAATCATTTAAGCAATCCGTATGTAAAAGTTTATCAGGGCAAACACTTCACAGTGGAAACCTCCCCGGAAAAGACGCTTAATCCCGAAGGTGAGATCTTTGGTGTAACACCCATGGAAGTGACGGTAATGCCGAAATTGCTTGAGATGTTTGTAAGGGAGACAGAATAGAAATGATAAACTATAAACGATGAATCCGAAAATCGTAAAACGTAAAACGTGAAGAAGAAAACAAGACAGGGAAATGTGGTACTATTCGTCTATAGTCCTTAAATATTAAAAACCATTTTTGGTGGTATTTATTAAATAACCGGTGTTTTAGTTAATTCATCAAATGTTAATAATGCTCTATCAGCTTTTTCATTCGGATTGCGCATTCTAGTTAAAGATGTAATTGTTTCATAATTTTGGCTATTTAGTGTAATATTTTAATTTTCTCTTGTATAACCTGATAAAAGAACGGTATCCTTCTCATCAAGTTTCTCCGAATTTCTAATAATTGATTCTAATGTCCCTGATATTGTAAAATGTCCACATCTTAAACAATTAACAATATCTCCATTTTTTGTTGTTGGCTCAAATTTTGCTTCGTTCCCACAAATTGGACATAAATTACTCATACCTTACCTCTTTCTTATTTTTGCTTTTATTAAGATAAGTATTTTTTAAAATAAATTAATATTTCTTAGAGATTTAAGAATCGTATTCTCACAGAGATCCTGAATGAGCTTGCCACCGGCAACCTTTCCAGGATGACGCGATATTATTATTCACAAAATATTCCTTTTTACGTTTTACTCATCACCCATTATTTATCATTCAAGCATGAGACGTAGCAATGCTGCGTTTCCACCGTAAACGATTATAATTTATTGCCGACACAATACATTTTATAATCATTCCTGATACATTATTTATAATGTATTTTATCCTTTTCCTTGATATTATCAATTATATCGTCAAAAATACTTGTTATTTAATTGCGAATGATGTAATATTGCTTACTATTTGACGTGAAGGACGTATGGAAAAGTTAAATCTCAATATCGTGGTCAACATTATTATTCTTCTTGGGTGCGGAAACGTGCAACAGGATAAATTAAAAAAAATATAAAATTTATCTCCTCTTGCACGCAGCGAAGGAGATTTTTTTAAAATGGCAGAAAAAATGGAATTGATGGATCATTTAAATATCGAACACCGATTAACGATTTATGATTTTAGATCTGAAATACTTCGAATATCGAATATCAATGTTCCTCGTTCGAATATCATTAAGGGATTTATAAAATAAATGAGAAGCGATAATATCAAAAAAGGATTCGGACCCTACTACGCTCCTGCGAAGCTTTGAAGGGCTGACATTCGGATAACTGAAGCAAGTAAAAATGGAGAATTAAGATAGATGCGTAGCAACAAAGTAAAAAAAGGATTTGAGCGCGCGCCCCACAGAGGGCTGCTCCGGGCCTGCGGGGTGGATGAAAAAGATATGAACAAGCCTTTTATTGCGGTGGTTTCATCCCATGCGGAGATCGTCCCGGGCCATGTTCATCTTGACAAGACCGCCGATCTGGTCAAAGCAGAGATCATCAAAGCCGGCGGAGTTCCTTTTATTTTTAACTCCATTGCGGTCTGTGACGGTATTGCTATGGGTCATAACGGCATGCGCTATAGTCTGCTTTCCCGTGAGATCATTGCCGATTCCGTCGAAACTATGCTTCGTGCCCATCAATTCGATGCCATGGTCTGTATTCCCAACTGTGATAAGATCGTTCCGGGTATGCTCATGGCAGCTGTACGCGTTAATATCCCCACTATCTTTGTATCCGGTGGTCCCATGAAAGCCGGCGTGATGAAAGACGGCTCCGCTTCGGACCTGATCACGATCTTTGAAGGTGTGGGCGCCTATAAAGAAGGCAAGATCACGGAAGAGGAATTGACCGAGATCGAGCAATGCTCATGTCCATCCTGGGGTTCTTGCTCCGGAATGTTCACAGCCAATTCCATGAACTGTTTATGCGAAGCGATCGGGATCGCACTTCCCGGCAATGGGTCCATTCTTGCTATAGATCCCAAACGAAACGAATTATTCAAAACCGCTGCCAAACGCATTCTTGATATGATCAACGAAGATTTGAAGCCCAAAGACATTATTACAAAAGATTCCATTGATAACGCTATAGCTCTTGATATGGCCATGGGTGGATCGACCAATACGGTCTTACATACCTTGGCAATCTGTTCGGAAGCAAAAATTGATTATAATATGAAACGCATGGATGAAATTTCCAAAATAACACCCAATATTTGCAAAGTTTCTCCCTCAAGTTCCTACCACATGGAAGATGTGGACCGTGCAGGCGGTGTATCGGCTATTTTGAAGGAGATCAATAAGATCCCCGATCTGCTGAACACCTCCTGCAAAACGGTGACGGGCGGAACTTTAGGTGAAAATATTGCCAATTCCAATATTAACGATGAACAAGTTATCCATACTCTGG
>CAYPTO010000264.1:0-2527 GCA_964413625.1 uncultured bacterium | reverse complement strand
CAAAGCCAACAATATTTTTCAAGTATTCTCGGCCGATATCGCCGACAAGAGGCAAAAGATGCCCTAAAGCATGTAGGATTATCTTTTATTATTCTGAATTTAGCGTATTTTATTATTTGCTTATTGTTGGAAAGTATCTGGTATTTATCTCCCGGTATTAAGGAAATCTTATGGTATTTGCTTTCGCTGAATGCTTTTTTCTTTTTCCGAGTCATCAGCATACTTATCCTTTCATTCACACGTCATAATAAAACTGAGAACGAATCTTTATTACTTCATATCGGACAAAAATTTGAGGATATCAATGACAAATTGATCAACTATTATCAATTGTCCCAAATTAATAATCTAATAAGTGATTATGCTCTTGAAAAGTTCATGAATCAATATCCCGATACGTATTTTGAGCATAGCTTTAAAGCTGAGGGAATTAAAAATAAACGCAATATCGCTTTAGGTTTATTGGCGGGTATTGTGTTGTTATCGTTTTTATCATCTTCGGCATCGTTACGATTATTCCATATGCATAAGTCTTTTGAGCCGGAAACTAACTACACCATCCAATTATCGCCTGCTGATACAAGTTTATATACATACGACTCATTGACCATCCATATTCAACGTATGGCCCCCGATCGTTTTCCTCTTGAGGTTTACGTCTTGGACAGCACAATGACGACACCTGAGCTTTTATTGCGTTCTCGTGATTCCATTCTGAGTTATGACATAGAACGATTGACCCATGCGGCTGTATATTATGCACGGATCCGAAGGCCGAACATATTTTATCCCAGAAAATTTATCGACTCTGATACTTTAAGGATTAGCTTAAAGCAGCGGCCTCGCATCAGAACGCTTGATTTTAAGATCAAATCACCCGATTACACCCAAATTCCCAATGCCTACTATCAGGGAAATATTGATCGTATATCTTGCCTTTACGGATCAGAGATCAGAATGGATGTTCGTTTATCCGAAGATTTTGGGCCTTCATATTTGATCAGTGAATACGATACACTGGAAATGGAAATTGCCGGAGAACAAAGCTCTGTTTCCTGGATACCCGCTCAGTCGCAAAATGTCAAATTGATGATAGTCAATAAAGAAGGAATAGCTCCGGGATCCGTCCCTAATTATAAGATAGTTTTGGAAAAAGATGCCGATCCGATACTGTATTTGCACAATCCCAAATTACAAGATGAGCTTTTGCTCAATGAAGATCTGCAGCTACCTTATGTCGCTCATCTCCTGGATGATTTTGGTATCTCGGATTTTACGGTAAATTATTCCGTTCACTCCGAATATAGTTTTAGTCCGGATACATCTATCAATACCATCATTCTTCCTTTTGATCATAATGCCACCTTGCAAACACGGGCGGGAGTATGGCAGATCGATAGTTTTATATCGCCGGGTTCAGAGATCAGATATTATTTTGAATTGAAAGATAATGACATTATCAGTGGTCCCAAAAGTGTTCGTTCTTCACTTTTTTATGCAAAACTTCCCAGCTTGGGTGATCTCTTTGCACGCCAGGATGAAACACAGGAAGAAACGCTGACTCAGTTGGAAGAAGAAGTCCTTTCAACCGGTAAACTTGTAAAAGAACTGGATGAAATTCAGAAACAATTGCTTCAAGAAGGTGAATTGAAATGGGAAAATAAAACAGCTCTTGAAGAAAATATAAATGCAATTGAGAAAACGCGTGAAGAGCTAAAGAACATGCAGTCATCTATGGATGAACAAAAGAAATTCATGGAAGAGAATACACTGTTCTCTGATGATGTGATGCAAAGTTTTGAGCAGCTGCAAGAGTTGATGAACGAATTGATAGATGATGAATTATTTGAATTAATGGAAAATCTCCAGAAAAAATTCGAACAAAACGATATGTCCAATATGGAAGAAATACTTAAGGATTTCTCCGAAAAAGCAAAACGATTTGAGGAAAGCCTGGATCGTATGTTGGAAGTTTTTAAGCGTATTCAGCAGGAGCAGCGTCTGGAAGAACTTGGCCGACAAATGAAAGAAAGCCTGCGCGAGCAGGAAAAGTTACTGGAAGATATTGTGCAAAAATCAAGCGATGATCTTTCCGGGCAACAAGAAAAGATCAGTGATGATACTAAGGATTGGGAAAATTTGGGGAAGGAATCATCAGAACTTTTTACCGATAAAGACAAGGAAGCATTTGAAGAATTTTTAAAGAAAATGGAAGAAGCCGGGATCTCATCAAAGATGGATGAAGCCAGTAATAATTACCGGCGATCAGATATGCAAAGCGGACAACAAAAAAGTCAAGAATCAGCTCAAAAACTAAATTCATTGTTGAGTGATTATTCTCAGATGGCCTCAAGTATGATGCAGCAACAAAAGAACGAAGTCGCTCAGTCTTTTCAAAGAGTTTTCCATAAGACAGTCTTTATGTCTTACCAACAGGAAAAGACCTTGGATGAGGGGCGGGAACTGATCAATGAATCACCCCTTATTCATGCTTATACCAGTCAGGAAAATAATATTTTAGATATGG
>CAYPTO010000263.1:0-2532 GCA_964413625.1 uncultured bacterium | reverse complement strand
CTTCGAAATTTGTTGATCAGGCTGTGGTCGTCGGTGACCGCAGAAAGTATCTTGTGGCTATTCTTGTTCCCTCATTGGAAATTATTGCAAAATGGGGGAAGAAGCAAAATCCTCCTATTGAATTTACCACTTACGAAGACATTGTGACATCCAAGGAAGTTAATCAGTTGATCAAAGATGAACTTAAAGCATCGCAAGACGAACTTGCCCGCTATGAACAAATAAAATATTTCTTCATTGCACCTCAGCCTTTTACAATCGAAACCGGTGAGTTAACTGCCAGCATGAAGATCAAACGAAATGAGATCATTAACAAATATGATCTTGAAATTGAAGAGCTCTATAACAATTAAAAATTCCAATACACAGGAGGAATTATGAAATTGAGTCTAAACTATTTAGAGACAATCCCCGATATGTTTGCATATTCTTGCAAAAAATATGGGGATTTGGTCCGTTTTGGTGAGAAAAAAAATGGGAAATGGAAAACTTACACCTTCTCGAAGACCCGAGAAATTGTTGAGAAAATTGCTTTGGGTCTCAGTGCTTTGGGGTTAAAACATGGTGATCGTTTTGCCATTCAATCGGAAAATTGCAAAGAATGGACCATGATAGATCTTGCATGCGCTCACCTTGGAGTGGTAAGCGTTGCAGTTTACCCGACGCTGCCGGCAAACCAGATACATTATATTCTTGAAAACTCAGGAGCGATCGGTGCCTTCGTTTCAGACAAAGTACAACTTGAGAAACTCAAAGAAATCAAGGCCGATCTGCCGGAATTCAAACAGGTTGTCTGTCTTGAAGAAGGCCGGGATAATGAAGATTGGATCATGTCCTATTCTACATTGATAAGTAAAGGTGAAGAAGTCAAGATCAAAGGTAAACAAAGTTTAGAATCTTATGGTAAAAAGATTAAAAAAGATGATCTTTGGACCTTGATCTATACATCAGGAACAACCGGTAATCCAAAAGGTGTAATGCTGTCTCAATTTAACGTTTCTTCAAACGCACAATCGGCCATGGAACGCATTAAAATCCCTTCAAATGTTCGTTTTCTCTCATTTCTGCCTCTTAGTCACTCTTTTGAACGTCTTGTTTCACATGGTTCTTATTTTTGTGGTGCCGGTGTATACTATGCAGAAAGTTTGGATAAGATCGCAGATAACCTTAAAGAAGTTAAGCCGCATTATATGTTTTCCGTACCTCGTATCTTTGAAAAAGTTTATGCTAAAATCCATAACGGTATTAGCCTTTCTTCTCCTATGAAAAAAAAGATCTTTACATGGGCCAAGAAAGTCGGTGAAGAAACAGCTAAAAAATACCTGGTCAATGAGAAAAGACCTCGCGGAAAATATAGTATTTCCTACCCTATTGCCAAAGCCCTGGTCTTTAACAAGATAAACAAGGCTCTCGGTGGTGAATTTATTTATGCCGTTTCCGGCGGTGCACCTCTTGCTGAACATATCGGTTATTTCTTTTCGGCAGCCGGTATTAATATTTTGGAAGGTTTCGGACTGACCGAAACAACACCCGTAACCCACTTGACCCCTCCGGGAAAGATCAAGTTCGGTAAAGTCGGGCCACCTATTCTTGATGTGGAATGCATGATCGCACCGGACGGCGAACTATTGATCCGCGGACTTTGTGTCATGCAAGGATATTACAAAAATCCCATTGAAACCAAAGAAGCCATCGATGAAAACGGCTGGTTCCATACGGGCGATATCGGTATGATCGACGAAGAAGGATTCCTAAAGATCACAGATCGCAAGAAAAATATTATCGTAACAGCAGGTGGTAAGAACATTGCTCCCGCTCCGATTGAAAATGTCATGCTTGAATCCAAATTCATTGAGCAGATCGTGATCGTCGGTGATCGACGAAAATACCCTATTGCCTTGATCGTCCCTGCTCGTGATGAGCTTGAAACTTGGGCACAGGAACATGCCATTGTCTATTCAAATTATTTTGCTCTTCTTGGAAATCAGGATGTTTATGCTCTATTTGAAAGTGAATTGGAAGAATTTCAAACTCAGCTTGCACGCTATGAAAAATCCAAGAAAATATTGTTAATCGCGGAACCTTTCACGATCGAGAACGAAGAGCTGACACCCAGCTTAAAAGTTCGTCGTAACAAAGTGGAAGAACACTATATAAAACAGATCGAAGCGCTTTATAGTGTTGATGATAATCAGTAATACGTAAGACATGAAACATAGGGGGCTCCGAAGTTTCGGGGCCCTTTTTTTATTGTAGATAAAATAAACGATAAACGATATAAAATATAGGCACATGAGATCCCGAAGTGTTGGGGGAAAATCTATTAACATCATGAAGCCCCAAATCATGAATAAATGCTTCGGCTCCTCCGTCCGGCTGATAAATTTGCCATTAGAACGACCATTTTTTACAAAAATATTATCATGGCAAATATGTTGGACGGACATCCACCTGCACCAAGGTTGCGGTGGGCATATATAGGTCCGTCCCTGCATACGCAATATAATCATAATGAACACCGCCGAGGCAAGC
>CAYPTO010000262.1:0-2534 GCA_964413625.1 uncultured bacterium | reverse complement strand
CGGGGTTTCACCCTGAATAATTACTGGTTCAGCCTCTTCCATCTTCGTCCCGAAGAATTGGGATCACGATGGACAGGCCATTTCGTCGGGGTAATAAAAGCCCCGATCTCTCGGGGCCTCTTATATCTCATATCTTATATCTAGCCTTTCAAGGCTTCCACGATTTTTTGGGCAATCTCAGTTCCCACGCGTTCCTGAGCTTCATTCGTAGAAGCACCAACGTGAGGGGTAACCGATACATTGGGGTGAGAAATGAGTTCAGTATTGTTTGTAGGTTCTTCCACATAAACATCAATACCTGCACCGGCAACTTTACCGCTATTTAAAGCATCCAAAAGAGCAGCTTCATCAACAACACCGCCACGGGCACAGTTAATAATATAAACGCCGTCTTTCATTTTTGCGATCTCTTTAGCTCCGATCACAGGTTCAGCTTGTTTAGGAACGTGAAGTGAAACAAAATCAGCTTTGGCAAGTAGTTCGTCAAATGAAACCATTTCAATACCTTCAGCAACTTTTACATAGGGATCATAGCCAATGACCTTCATTCCCAGTCCGTTTGCTCTGCCGGCGGTCAATTGACCGATCTTGCCGCAGCCAACGAGGCCCAGGATCTTTTCATTAAGCTCAATGCCTTTGTATTCTTTTTTATTCCATTTGCCGTCACGCATGGTAACATTGGATTTGTGAAGGAAACGAGCCAAAGCGAACATGTGTGCGATCGCAAGTTCAGCTACCGAAGCAGAATTTGCAGCCGGGGTATTCAGTGTGGGGATACCCTTGCTCTTTGCATATTGATGATCGATATTGTCAATTCCGGCACCACCGCGAGCGATAACTTTCAATTTTACGCCTGCGTCAATGGCTTCTTTTGGGACCTTAGTGGCGGAACGAACGAGGATACAATCGTAATCCTTAATGTTCTCAATCAATTCTTCTGGTGAAAAATGCTGATTTACACACTCAATCCCGGCATTTTCTATAATTTCCTGTCCTTTTTTACTAAGTCCGTCAGAAATCAATACTTTCATCTTATTCTCCTTCAATTATTAAGTGTTATGGAATAATATCCAAAATATTGTCAAATATTATTCAAATTTATACAAAAATAATCAAAAAACCAGTTTTATAAGTTAATAAAATATTATTAAATTAGGGTGTATTATTTTTAGAATTTAAAAATAATCTATTCAATATTTTTCAGGAGGGAATGTGAAACAGAAAGAGATCCTATTACTAACTATTTCCGGGCAGGACAAACCGGGCTTAACGACAACGATTGCAGAAATACTTTCCGAGTATAAAGCAAATATTCTTGATATTGGGCAGGCAGTTATTCATAACAGTCTTTCTTTGGGTATGTTAGTCGAGGTTGAGAGTGATAAAACCTCCAGTATTCTAAAAGATGTTCTATACAAATCCTATGATCTTGAGATCACCGTTAAATTTTCGCCTATTGGAAGCGAACGCTATGAAGAATGGGTGAATCAGCAGGCAAAAGGACGCTACGTCATCACAATGCTGTCCAGAAGGATTTCAGCTGCTCAGATATCTAAGATAACGAACATTATTTATAAACAAGGCTTGAATATTGATATCATTAATCGTCTGACAGGGCGAGTTCACATGAATGGCGATACCCAAAATACCAAAGCCTGCATTGAATTTTCTGTCAGAGGCAGACCTCGTAATGAAAAAAAAATGAAAGAAGAATTTTTTAAACTTGCCAATACAACAGAAGCGGATATTGCATTTCAACATGATAATATGTACAGAAAAAATCGTCGCTTAGTGTGTTTTGATATGGATTCCACACTTATTCAGACCGAGTGTATCGTCGAATTAGCCAAACGCCACGGCGTAGGTGATAAGGTCCATGAGATCACGGAAGCCGCTATGCGGGGGGACTTGGATTTTAACCAAAGTTTCAAGCAACGTGTCGCTCTGTTGAAAGGATTGGATGAATCCGTTATGCAGGATATCGCAGAGAACCTTCCTATTACCGAGGGAGCTGAGCGCCTGATCTCTATCTTGAAAGATCTGGGCTACAAAATTGCAGTTCTTTCCGGAGGATTCATGTATTTTGGCAGATATTTACAAAAAAAACTCAATATCGATTATATCTATGCTAACGATCTGGAGATCGTGAACGGGAAATTAACCGGTAAACATCTCGGTGAGATCGTGAACGGAGAGAAAAAAGCTCAGCTAATGAAATTACTTGCACAAATGGAAGGTATTAGTCTTGAACAGGTAATTGCCGTGGGAGACGGTGCCAATGACCTACCTATGATCAATGCAGCCGGACTTGGGATAGCTTATCACGCAAAGCCTGTCGTCAAGGAAGTTGCAAGGCATTCCATTTCAACCATTGGTTTGGATGGAATCTTGTATTTGCTGGGGTATAGGGATCGGCATTTGAAGAAGTAATTGACAATTGATAACTAACAATTAACAGTTAACAATTTAATGCACAATGAAAAGTTTTCTGGAGATCCCGGCGGGGTTTTAGCCGAGTTGGGATTCATAATAAA
>CAYPTO010000261.1:0-2549 GCA_964413625.1 uncultured bacterium | reverse complement strand
CAGTCAATTAACCGTTTAGGTAATTGACGAAGACAGGGGGTATCTAATTTTCAATCCTCACGAAATACAAAATCATATTTAACATTTAATATCTTCAAATTTCTATTTTGGGTAATAATACGGATAACCATTTTAGCTTTTATTGATATATCTGAAATAGATGTTTGAAAATATCCTTTATTACTAAAAAGTTTTATCGCTGAATCGTGAATATTACTTTTCTTTACCTTTTTTATTTCATCTCGTTTTGTCATCATATATTGATTTTGTTGGATTTAACTTTTTAAACTTGGCACCAGATATATTAAATAAAACAGTAGAAAGTATTAGGAACATTGAAACCACAACAAATGATATTCCAATTCCAAAATGGTCAACAAGAATTCCAAAAACAATTGCAAGAATTACTGTAATAACGGTTTTTAAAAGCGATTGAATTGAAATAATTGATGTTAAAATTTCGTTTGGTACATTGTCTGCAATAAATCCTGTTAAAATCGGTTTTCTGATATTTTCAATAATGTATATTCCTATGAATGCAATCATCGAAATTATCCATAAATCAAAAATATAAAAAATACCACATACAAAGCCGGAAATAAATCCAAGAAGTAAAGTTATATATGAAATTTTCTTTTTATTTTTAGCAGCAACTTTTGATGATAGCTTTGATGCCCGTGATGTTAACAGATAAATGAAAAAGTATATCACACCAATTATTATCCCATTTTTCTTTTCTGCTTCAACATTTAACATTATTGGTATTATAAGTGCAACATTTACCATTAAAGGTTGGATGTAATCTTTAACAGCTCGCTGGTAAGCCGAGTGAATCGCGGCAGTGCTAATTATTTTCAGAACATTCGGTTGTTTAATGGTTCTAAAAAATGACTTAATGGTTAACCTTATACCAATACTGTTTTTGAAATTTATCTGCTCAATAGAACGATTGAATTCCTTTGGATACGATATAATGGGTGCAGTTCTCATATTACGCAGCTAAATTACCATAATATTTAGTTGAAAATTCATTCCAGAAACTGTTCCATCTGTCTGATTTTGCAATTGATCTCAAGTTGAGAATCGCCTGCCCGCCTTTTATCGACCACCGTTGGCCGCTGCGGCACATACGCTGTTTTACCACCGATTTACAGGCAGCCTCTATCACGCCGCTTCCTATTGGCCATCCTTTTTCCGCATAGGTTGCATACTGCATGAACTTTTTGTGTTTCTTGAAATATCCCAAATGTCTTTGGATTTCTTTTTTCATGGTTTTGTTATATTTCCCATTCCCAAGATAGTATTCTGTTGAGCGGATGACTTTTGATACGCCTTGTCCCTCATTTTTCAAAATGTGCCTGTATTTTTTGTACCATTTTTTTGCTCCCTCCGAAGTTTTCCCGTGGATAGCTTCTGCCATGTGCGACAAATGTTCCGAAGCATGATAGAAATCGATAATCCTCTGAAAGCCGTTAAATGCGGGATTGTCTTTCAGGTATCCCGATATTGATTTGTGCGCATCGGTAATTACAAGTTTTGCCACTGATGAATCAGGGGCGGCAGATTTCAGCTCTTTTTCGAATTCGCGTTTAAAAATCGGGTATCGTTCTTCCGGCATTCGGGCGATGTATTTTGACCCGATCCGTAGGGGCGTTCTTTTTCCATTTTCTTCCACTATGTTGTAATGCGAAATGCTCCCGCACATAGCGTTTTTGTACGATGACGCCGGAGCGTTTTCGTTGGACGGGCGTTCAAATGGTCTCCCTTTTTTCTTCCCGGGTTGGTTCAACAATACATTCACCCCGTCAAGGCTGCACGCCATTATATCCGAGCAGGGAGCTGTTTCATTTTGGCGGATATTATCCATGATTTCGGAACCCGGTGTTTCGATGAATTCGCCGGTACTTGTTATAGCCCTCTTTATCTGGGTGGGGTGCAGTTTTATAAAACTACACTTTTCCAGCAACCTCGAACTTTCCTCGGGAGTATTGTAAGCGCACGAAAACAGCACGACCTCTTTGACGTCGGGCATGAGCATTTCACCTTTTACTCCCAGTTTTTCGTCGAGCGGAAAAAGGCTACTGCCCCCAGACCGGTGCTGGTAATAACTTCTGGAAATGCCTATTCTTCCCAAAGAGGTCACAATTCCTTTCGTGCTCTTTCCCTTATTTAAAAACCGTTTCCCTTTAGAAACAATAGCTGGCAAATCATCGTCTCTCGATTCGAGATAGCTCTTCACAACCCGGCAGCCCAAATCGCTGACAACCTCTTTTACCTGTCCTACAAAACTGATTGCAGAATTGAAATCTAGCTCGTTTTTGTACCCATTTTTACAAATCAATAACATCTTTTGTTTGATTTCGTCCATCGAAGAATTGATAATTTCTTCTAAATTTGTCTTTTGCTCCTGCATAACTGTTAATTTATAGTCGTTTATATATTAACAAGCAGGAGCTATTTTTGATCAAATCCGCGTAATACCGGATCTCCACCCGAAACAAACAATCCGTGGATATTAATCCTCCGTACAAGCCAACCCAAACCGGCTA
>CAYPTO010000260.1:0-2567 GCA_964413625.1 uncultured bacterium | reverse complement strand
ATAGCTATACCCCAGTTCACCGAATTGCCAGATCATCTTGGGTCCCGGAATACTTAGAAAAAAGACAGCGGCCAATTCAATACGGTCCAAAGCGGTATCTTCAAGTTTGATGATATAAGTGCCACTGCTGTTACCGTACTCTTTATTTTTATACATCATACGTTCTTCATCATGACTTTCCATATACCCAACCAAATGGCGCCAGCTCCAGCCTCGTGAGGCAGAATTAACACCCGAAAGATCAGATGATCCCAGATATCCCATTGATGCTTCGCAATAATTATGATTCCCATTTCCCCAGAGCATCATGCCGTAATTCGAGAGATCAATTTCTTCACTGTTATCCGAAAAATGCTCAAGGATAATATAAGCACTGGAATCCACTTCCCAAATTTTGTCTGCCATACGTTTTAAAATAGCTACACGCCCGGCATCATACTGTCCCCAGTATCCTACGTCAGTACCGGAATAAGTCTGTGTAAAACCCTTTGACAGATCAAATCTATAACCGTCCACATGATATTTTTCTATCCAAAACCGATTGACCCGATCCAGCATATATTTTGTATGGATGCTTTCATGATTTAAATCATTAAAAACGGAATATGGGTGTCTGGCTGTCATATTGAACCAAGGATTTGCCGATGTAGGAGCGCCATAAGTGCCTTCGTTGTATAAACGGACCATAGGATTTTGACCCGTGGCGTGATTATAAACCACATCCAAGATTACGGCAATACCGTTTTCATGACACAGGTTGACAAATTCTTTAAATTTTGTTGCGGTTCCGTAGTATTTATCAAGTGCAAAATAAAAAGACGGATTATAGCCCCAGCTTTCGTTGCCTTCAAATTCACAGACCGGCATAAGCTCGATCGCAGTTATGCCAAGCGTCTTAAAATAATCGATCTTATTGATCAAAGTTTGATAAGAATGTGCATAATCCCAATCACGAATTAAAACTTCATAGATCACAAGATCATCTTTGTGAGGTTTTTCATATTCACTATCCGTCCAATTGAACACCGGAGGTGTGGGATCAACCACGCCTACAGGGAAATCTGTTTTGCCTGCAGGATAATGCTTCATATTGGGATAGACTACATCAGAGATATAGCGATCATTCCAGGGATCAAGGATCAGTTCACTGTATGCATCTGCAATACGGATCTCACCGTCCACAAAATATTGAAATCCCATCGAACTGTCAGGCATATCATCCAAGGTGATCCAGAATACAGTCGAATCCGTATTTCGAACATCTTTTTTCATTTGATAGGCAGGGTCAATTTTCCAGTCATTAAAATCACCCAAGAGATACACAAAATTCTTATAGGGTGCAAAAAGTGAAAAACTGGCGGATGAGTCATTGATCATAATACCATCTTTAATGTTCGATGGTCGTAGTCCCTCGTTTGTGGTATGAATGGCGATACATGCTGAAGCAGTGGTATCATAAACTCCATTTTTATCCGCAATAGCATAAATATAGTTTATTCCAACATTCAAGTTTGACGGTGTAACATCATATACCAAACTATCACTATTATTAACCGAAGTGATTTCAATATCGTTCAAGAACAATTTTATATGATCAGCAATATCGTTCGATCCAACGACAACATGAACATTCGTTGTATCATACTCATAAATAAAATATGGTGATCGTTCAGGTTCGCCAAAATCAATTGCTACAGCGGGTTCAAGAATAGCTGCAGCGAATACATCCTCGTACAAAGGCAAGAATATATCTGCATTACTGACGTCTTTTCCTACCATAGTTCCTGTGGAATTTCTGAAAACAAAAGCCAGCTGTTCAATCACCGTATCTTCGGGGCAGGCATAATATTCATGAATATCGCCGATCACAAGCTTATAAAGATTTGCAGAGATGCGTGTTAGCTTATTTTTCTCGGTATTGACAACCGATCCTTGTCCCGGCCAAGACATCCATACATATTTCCAATTTCCGTCGTCTGAACTTCCCTTCGTAATAAGGCCGGTGTGAGCATAGACATCACCCGTAAAATCCTTAAGCACCTGATTACCTAATGTGGCATCATAGTAAATTATTATGGAATCATTTATCGTTGCAAAAGACGGTTCCGAGTAAACAGGATTTTGTGCAAATGCAAATACAGCTAAAACGCATAGTAAATATGCAATCTTTTTCATCTTTTTCCCTTGTATTATCATCCGATTCATTCAGTTTATATATTATGTTTTTCCAAACACTTATTCAAGGGGAAAATACATGGAGAGATTAAGATCTTCCTCTGCATATTGTGATGCTCGTCACAGTCAGTTTTCTTCTGTTGAAAGCAATGATCTATCGAAGTAAATTAGACAAAACAAAAGGGGTGAATATGAGTGTTAGTATTGCTTACCATGTCATGCTTCGAGCGGAAGATCATGGTAAAGAGATCGATCTGAAGAACGATAAATTGATCGAACATATTTCCAATTTACTAAAGAATAAGGGCTGCCAAATTTATGCCATATGTGGACGTTATAAACAGGTCCACATACTTTTTTCACTGGACCCAAAGGTAGCTCTTGCCGATCTT
>CAYPTO010000259.1:0-2579 GCA_964413625.1 uncultured bacterium | reverse complement strand
ATAACAATATGGATGAGATCCAATATGAACAATTCAATGAATTTACAAAAAGGATCACGTCTGAGTTTGAAGAATATGCTCCACAAATGAGTGAATTACATGAGCAATTTTCCTTGTCTGACCTTAAAGAAGCAATGGGAACTTTAACTGACGAATATTTTGCCGGAGATAAAGAAAAAGATTATATCATTTTGGAAGATCGTGATGGTCATGTTCCTATTATTATTAACTCTCGTGTTGAAACATCTATCAAGATGTTCACGTCTAAACGGCGTGGCGATATACAGAAATGGATCAAGACAAAAGCCATATATGAAAGACTTTTTCGTAAGATCTTAAGAGAAAATGGGGTACCTGAAGAATTTATTTACCTGAGTATGCTCGAAAGTGAAATGCGAACCGATGCCCTTTCCTATGTGGGAGCTATGGGACAATGGCAATTTATGAATTATACCGGTAAAAGTTTTGGTTTAAAGTATGATTATTGGGTGGATGAACGACGCGATCCAATTAAAGCAACGGAAGCAGCAGCAAAATATTTACTTTATCTATACGAAGAATTCAATGACTGGTATTTAGTTATGGCAGCATATAACGCCGGTGAAGGTCGAATTGGCCGCTCGGTCCGTTATGAGAATACCCGCGATTATTGGAAAATGAAAACTTTGCCTCGCGCCACACGTAAATATGTACCGCGTATCATGGCGGTTGCTGCTATTAGTATGGATCCTGAAAAATATGGATTTACGGATTATAAGCCCAAATCAATGTGGGGTGATTTTGATACACTTACTTTAGATCAGAGTTATGAGTTGGAAAAGATTGCACGTGTTTGTGGTATCAAATATGACGAATTAAGAGAAATGAATCCCGAATTAAGAAAACTCAATACCCCCGCTTACAAATATACTATCAGACTCCCTAAAGGTAAACGCGCCATACTTGAACGTGAAATTTTGGTCATGGAAGTATCGCCTACACATATTGTATATAAAGTTAGGTCCGGCGATACACTTTCTGAAATCGCATTAAAATATGGTATGACTGTTCAGGATATTGTTAAAGCGAATAAATTGAAAAGTAAATCAAAAATATTTATTGGACAAAAACTGATTCTTCCACAGGGCGGATCATCATACTTGACATCAGGATCAACATATACAGGCAAAACATCCTCCTTTTCTTCAAGTGGAAAGCCTGATCTGTCAGCTTCGCACAGGAAGATTGTTTATACTGTTAAATCCGGAGACACCCTAGGTGATATTGCGGAAGTTTACGATACAAGAGCATCCAGAATTCGTGTATGGAACGGCTTGGTTTACGGGGAATTTATTCACCCTAATCAGAAACTGACTATTTGGGTGCCCAAGGGAAACAGTTATCAAACAATTGCACAATATTATACGGTAAAGCGGGGAGATTCTTTTGAGAAGATCGCCGGGAAATACGGACTAAGCATGAATGAGTTAAAGAAATTAAATCCAAGTATGAATTATTCTAAAATTTATCCGGGAGATAAGATTAGAATTCAATAAATTGCTTGCATAAACTTTTAAAAAAAACTATCTTACACGGCTATGAGAAAATCAGACATTATAAAAGAAATATCGGCGCAGACAGGCTTAACCCAGGTTGAGACAGAAGCGGTTATTGAAGGCTTCATTACTATCGTAAGCGAAGCATTGATTCAAGGTGAACGAGTTGATTTACGCGGCTTTGGTAATTTTATTTTAAAGACCCGAAAAGCTAAAGCAGCCCGTAATATTTCAACAGGCGAAACTGTTCAGGTCCCTGAACATTACTTGCCTTATTTTAAGGCCTCAGAATCATTAAAAGATCGGGTCAACGATAACTTGAAAAAAAATGTGTTATAAGGAGGTAGGTTAATGCCCTGCGGAAAAAAGAAGAAAAAAGGTAAGATCCGTACTCATAAACGGAAAAAACGCCTTAGAAAGAATAGACATAAAAAGAAAAAAATCTAAATTAAAAGAGACTGTTTACAGTCTCTTTTTTTATATCATTCCAATAACCCAAAAAAACAACTGACTCAATTTTCTTAACTTTTAAAATTACAATAAAACCTTCTATTGAATTAGATTTCTTAGAAAAGTTAAGAAAATTGAGTCAGTTGAATTCTATTTAAAAAAAACCTTTAACACTTATCCAATTTTCCGTATTTTCCTTTTACCATGTTAAATATTCTAAGCGTTTCAGACATTACGGCACAAATCAAATCAAAATTGGAAAATGATATACCCGATGCAATAATCCGTGCTGAAATTTCTGAATGTAAATTTCATAGTAGCGGACATATTTATATGACGCTCAAAGACCCGGGCGCTGTGTTACCGGCGGTCATTTGGCGAACAACAGCTCAACAATTAAAGACAAAGCCAGCCGTGGGAATGGATGTCATTGTTTATGGGCGTTTAAGTGTTTATGCCCCTCATGGGAAATATCAATTTATTATTCAATCTTTGCAAGATGCGGGACGCGGGGAATTATATATTCGCTATGAAGCCCTGAAAGTAAAATTGATTGAAGATCCTGCAGATTGGACAAAAGAAAAGATTATTGCA
>CAYPTO010000258.1:0-2585 GCA_964413625.1 uncultured bacterium | reverse complement strand
GGAAAGTCATCACAACTTCGCGTTTGCGTTTTGCAATCGCTTTAATAATGATCCCGGCACATTTTTCCACCGGCATGGCTTTCTTTTCATGTCGGGATATTTCGCCTTTTTGACTGCCGTCGGGCTTAAGCGTACGAGAGCTAATCCCGCTGCTGACCCACCCGGGATAGATCATGATGACACTGATACCTCTGTTGACCAATTCGTTGCGCAGGGAGTCAAAGAACCCCGCCATGGCGTGTTTGCTGGCCGGATAGCCATCTGCCGTTGCCGATTGGATCTTGCCACGCAGACTTGATACAGCTACCAAGCTTCCCCGGCTTTCTTTTAAATACGGCAAGGCATAATGCGTACAATAGACAGCACCGAAAAAATTTACCGCTATCACTTTTTCAAATAAATCCAGGTCCTCTAAATTCTCAAACCGTGTGGCCAGGGCGATCCCGGCATTATTGATCAAAATATCGATCTTTTCATATTCCTTGACTGTTTGATCAATCAAATTTTTGCATTGTATTTGATTGGAAATATCTGTCGGCACTGTTATAACTCGGCCTCCGAGCTGAACACATTCTTCTGAAACTGTTTCCAGCTTTTCAATACTGCGAGCCGCAAGAACAAGCCATGCTCCTTGCCCTGCAAGTTGATGTGCCAATTCACGGCCAATACCGTAGGATGCACCGGTGATGATGATCGCTTTATTTTTAAATGTAGATTCTTTCATTATTTCCCTCTTGGTTTCTTAAAGAAGTTAAGGGAAAATAATCTAATTGACAATTAATTGTCATATTGACCCCGATATTTCGGGACCAACTGACGGGAAAGTAGAGAAATTTCAAATTATCAAGCAAAGAAAAGAAGGGGCTTTATTAAGTTTATTCAACCACTTCAGCCTATGCTCTTTGAGCTTTGGCCGGTAAGCCGAGGTTGTAAGTTTTGGTGTTTTTTGCTCTTGGGTTTCACCCGGGGTTATTATTGCCTGTCCTTTTAAGTTTTAACAAAAAATGGTCTGACCCTAATAGAGTCTTTCTTTAATATTTGCGCAAAGCGCATTGACAGATAGATCCTGAATCCCGATAAATCAAGACCACCGGCAATATACAATGACTATTTCTATTTTGTGGATTTTAAAATCTTTGCGACTTCCTTTCTTTTGTGACTTTATGTGAGGCTCTTGCAATTTTCCCCAAAAATCTCTATTTTTACCACATGAAAAAAACCGACATCCAAATAGCAAAAGCCCTTCTAGGTAAAGAGGGTATTGTCTTTATTATTGTCAATGGCGGTGAGATTTTATTTGCTTCCTCTAAAAAAGGCATTCAACCGTTCTTTGATGCTTTTGAACAGCAAAAGACAGAAGAATACAATGGCTGCAGTATTGCAGACCACATTATTGGAAAGGCAGCGCTTATGTTAGCGGCCTATCTTGGCGCTAAACATGTCTATACTCCTCTGGCAAGCCAACATGCAATAGATACTGCTTTTAATCTAACCCTTGAGTTTGAAGCTGATAAAATAGTACCTTATATTATTAACCGTACTCAAGATGGCATGTGCCCAATGGAAAAAACAGTTTTGAATATTTTGGATCCCGAAGAGGCTTTTAAAACATTGAAAAACAAACTATAGAAATTAAGTATTCAGTAATAAAGATGATTAATTCTTTGGAATTATACTGAAAACAAATTAAATAATGCCCGCAGCAAATTTCTATTCCGCAAATGATGGAGATGGTTGTGGAGAAGTTTGGAGCTTAAAAACCTAACCCTACGTCATCCTGAACTTGTTTCAGGATCTCTGCGTTGTCATGGTTTTCTATAATACTCGGGGAGCTGATCTAATTTTTTATATTCTTCCAAATTTTCTCGTGTTTCACGATCGTACCATTCCCGAGAGATATCATATAAATATTTGTTTTTTGTTTTAATCAGATTCCACTTCCATTTTCGATGCCAATTCTTTAATTGCTTTTCTCTTGCTATTGCATCTACAATCAGTGGATATTTTTTATAGTACATAAGATCTGTTATTTTATATTTTATACAAAATTTAGAGCCATGTCCTGTTTTGTGTTCAAAGATCCTTCTTTCAAGATCATTTGTTACTCCAATATAAAGCACTGTCTTCATTTTATTGCTGAGAATATATACGTAATGTGTTTTCATTACGAAAGTTAGTCTTTCTTGATATGAAAATTAATTCGTATTTCTTACTTGTGATCAGCATCACATATACAGAGAGATCCTGAAACAAGTTCAGGATAACGGTATATTTTCTTTCTTTTCTCAATAGATTATTCTTTATATATTTCATCCAAACAGGAGAAAACATGCCACTCAATTCTACCATCATGACTGATAAGGTTTTTAGTTATACAGAAAAGCTGATCAATAAATTCGGTCCAAGAAAAGCAGGATCTAAAGCGAGCCAAGATTGTGCGGAAGAGCTATACAATGAAATGAATTCCTTTGCCGATAAAGCAGAAGTTGAGGAATTTGGCGTTCATGCAGGAGCCTTCCTTGGATGGATCCGCATTCTTGTATTTCTTTATGCGGCCGGGACTGTACTCCTATGGTTAAACTTTC
>CAYPTO010000257.1:0-2597 GCA_964413625.1 uncultured bacterium | reverse complement strand
TAGATCATAAATCTGAGATCATAAATCATAAATCTAGAATCTGAGATCATAAATCATAAATCTAGAATCTGAGATCATAAATCTACAATTATAAATGTAAGGAGAAACATGAAAAACATAAAAATAATCATCATGCTTATAATGACCATTATACTTCCTCTCTCCGCTCAAACCTGGAATCATGTTCTTGCGGATTATTCGATCGTTGACATTGAAAAATACGATGGGGGATATTGGCTTGCAACAGAGAGTAATGGGGCTTTGCGTTATAGTAACGAGTCAGATCAATGGTTTCGCTACAATAAAGCTAACGGGATTATGCCGCAAAATGATGATATCAATGATATGAAGATCATGGATGGAAAAGTCTGGTTTGCGACAAATTACGGTATGTATACTTGCTCATTAAATGGGGGTAATTGGAAACACAGGCTGTTGCCGGGCGGATATTTTGAGAATTGGGTCCGTGCTTTTGATGAAAATAGTGATACGATCTTTATTGCCGCATTTACAGGACTTTTTACTTATTCAAAGCAAACAAATACCTTTTCTGCACATGATGTTGCGCTTCCGGACAATTATCAAACCTCATATACTAATTCCATGTTTGCAACAGATTCGCTGGTGTGGATAGGGACAGATGATGGGGTGATCAGATATAATACATCTTTACCCATAGAAAATATGTCATCTCGGACATACTTTGATAAAAGCAATGCCTTTAATACTAATTCCGAGCTTGTAATGTGTAAAAGTATTCTGGCAACAGATGATGGTGTATGGGTTGGCTTAGATGAATATACCCCTTCAACAAATCCTGATTATTGTTTAGGTGGATTGTTTTTCTTTGATGGAACGGATTGGATGAAGTATGATCAATCTACCGGTCTACCGGCAGATGGTATTCACTTTATTCAAGAACATGACGATAAAATTTACGCAGGATTATTCCATTTTGTTGATGGTGTGAATTTTAATGGAGCCGGAATGCTGGTTCTTAATAAAAGTGATAGTACTTGGGAGGTAAAAGATTCAACAAATTGGGGGAATGTGTCAAATAGCATCCGTTCGTTTTATTGTAATGAAAATGATACAATTGTTGGAACAGCAAAAGGACTTTATACTAATCTAAATAGTTTGCCAGACTTAAAGCCTTACAATTCTCCTTCATGGTATTCGTTGATCAATATTGGAAATGGAGAGATCGAAATCAGGATAAATCCGGTGTACTTGGCAGACAGTTATCAATTATATCTTTCTAATGATGGCGTACTATTTGAAGATACACTTAGCATCTTGTCTGAAAATGATACTATATCGAATCTAAACGATGGATTTTATTTTATAAAAGTTGCAGCTAAGAATCAATTCGGTGTTGGGCCTATAAGTAAAGAGCTTTTATGCGTGAGTGTAGGAGAGGAGAAGAATGATATTCTTTTGATCCAGGGATATGATAGAAAAGAGATCAGTAACACTTATGATTATTGTAAGTATCATGTTGCAGCAATGGTGAAAGAAGATTTGGGGGTAGATTGTATTTCAGACGAAGCTCTTGATATGACAGGTATTGAATTGAATGATTATTCTATGGTAGATTGGATTTGTGGCCGCGATAGAAAGATCATTACCGAACAAACAAAACCTAAGATAAAGGATTATCTTGAATCCGGCGGGAATCTGTTTATATCAGCTGAGCAATTAATTGAAAATGTATCAGGCAATGTCATAAATGAACAATTCTACGCAGAATACTTTAAAGCCCTTAGAAAAAAACCGGACGCAAGAACGTATGGGATAATTACCTTAGAAAACGGTATTTTCAACGGAATTGGTGATTTCTCAATTGACGATGGTTCGCTGGGGACATATCACTGCAGCCAGCCGGATGGATTTCAAATTCTTGGCGGTGCAGTACCACTTTTACTTTATGCAGGGAAAGATAGTGCAAGTACGGGTTCTGCAGCTTTAATGTATGATGGGAAATTTGGGAGTTCGGAGCAAACTGCCAAACTTGTATATATGGGTATCCCATATGAATGTATTTATCCTGATTCTTTAAGGGAAGCACTTATGTTATGTGTGTTGGATCACTTTGAATTTGATGTAAATAAAACCAGTATAAATAAATTCATTAAGCCTGTTTCATTTGAATTAATGCAAAACTATCCAAATCCTTTTAATCCCAATACAGTTATCAGCTATCAGCTGTTGGCCCACAGCCCTGTTGAACTTTCAGTTTATGATATCAATGGGCGATTTGTTAAAACATTGGTTAATGAGATTTGTACATCTGGAAATCATTCTGTCAATTTCAATGCAGGCGATCTTCCGAGTGGAGTTTATGTTTGCAGATTAAAGGTAGGGAGTAAGATCAGAACAATGAAAATGTTATTAATGAAATGATTTTACGAGGGTTTTTACTTAAGCCAAATATCGATTATAAAGACGCGAATTATCGCGTCTTTTTTTTTATCATTTCGAACAGTCTTCACCCCGATTATTCGGAGCTACGTCCGTCAGGTCTTTTTAATATTTGCGCTTGCCAGCCGAAACTTTCTTGACCTTTGAAGGTTTACCGTAGGATGTAGTATAGACTG
>CAYPTO010000256.1:1158-2605 GCA_964413625.1 uncultured bacterium | reverse complement strand
AATTTTCAAACATTGGAAACTAAAATTATTCTGAGAAGGAAAAATATCACTAAAATGATTGAATTTATGGTCACCTTCTTTATAGGAATCAACAAACAATGAATCGAATACTTGAAATGTGAACCATGCTTGTAACATCGTGTCTGTTGGGTCCGTTGTTACACTATCCAAGCGTGTCCATTCATTCATACTTTGGTATAATTTTTCACCAACTGAAATTTGCACCGTATCAAGATCATCATAGTCATTATAAGGTAAAATGCTTTTGCAACCGGTGAAGAAGATTACCGTCAAGATGATCGAGAGGAGGGTTGGGAGGATGCGTTTCACTTTTGTATTCCTTTGTATTTGAAATGAAAATATACGGAATGGTCGCGACCGTCCCCTACACCGCCGAAATTTATTTGAGAATTACACCCCATTCCGTGACGGTAAAACCATGACGATCGAATGCGGAGATCTCGGGTACGGGGAGGTCAAAATATTTTTCCGTCTCTTTGATCACATAGTGCAGTCGTAATTTTGCATCGGGATAGGGAGATATTTTTAGTTTGATGACCTGGTTGACCATCTCGGTGTATTGCGGGTATATCTCATAATACGGCGAATTAATCAATTCCGGAATCCAGAATTCGATAAAATCTTCGATCTCATTTTCATTGAAGCTGTAGTCTTTCAAATTCTTTTCAAAAAATTCGGTCAGATCATCCATGGCAACCACCCAGCCCTCTGAATACTGCCAGAGATCCGGAATTTCGGCTTCATAAAAGAGAAAATCGTATTTTCGGTCAATCTTGCCATTAGGTTTAACCTTGATATTTTTCCACAGCAAGGGATAAAAAGGATCTGATTCGATCACTTTCCCGCCATGCGGGAATTGCAAAGAAACCGACATTTTAGTCTTTTTCTCGGGATAGAGGTAGATATTGGGTTTGCGATCGTAATATCTTTGACCAATTTTAAATGACGCCCAAATATCTTTTGCAAGTGGTATTACATCCAATTCTGGATATGGATTAACTTCAATTAAATTAATACCAATACTAATTGGCTCACCTACTCCCCAATAAATCAATTCATTTGAGGATAAAGAATCAAAATATGATGAAAAGTAAAATTGTTTTAGAGAATCTTTATAACTTACAGTTAACCATACTCTAGCTTCTCCTGCCCACCAGCAATACAGACCTATCGGACATCTTCCATCTTGGATACTGTCAACACGCACCCATAAATTCTCTGATTCATACATCTTATCACCAACATGTATCTGTATGGTATCACCAAAATCAAATTGATCTTTATCTATTGGAAATACACTATTGCAACCGGTGAAGATGATCGCCGTCAGGATAATCGCGAGGAGGTATAAGAGGAAGCGTTTCATATTAGATTCCTTTGTATTTGAAATGAAAATATACGGAATGGTCGCGACCGTCCCCTACAC
>CAYPTO010000256.1:0-1058 GCA_964413625.1 uncultured bacterium | reverse complement strand
CGCCGAAATTTATTTGAGAATTACACCCCATTCCGTGACGGTAAATCCCTTACGTTCAAATTCGGGGATCATGGGTATCGGCATATCTTCAAATTCGGGAATATCCTTTATCACATAAAACAAACGTAGAATTGATTTGGGATTTTTACTGATATTCAGCTCAACAACTTCATCGATCTTGACTGTATGTTGAGGATAAATCGCATAATACGGTGAATTTTTCAAGCGTGGGATCCAATAGTCCGTAAAATCGATAATCTCGCGATTATTAAATCCGTATGCTTTTAGATTATCTTCAAAAAAGGTTTTTAATCCGGCCTGTTTGACTGCCCAGCCTTCTTCATATTGCCATTTATCGGGCAAAGCGGCTTCATAAAAGAGGAAATCATGCTGACCATCGATCTTTCCCGAAGAGTTAACCTTTATGTTCTGCCATTCCTCGGGATAACTTGGATTGGAGACTGTTACATTTCCTCCCTGAGGAAATGTAAATGAAACATCCATTTTGCTGATCATCTTAGGATAAAGATAGATGTTGGGTTTATAAACGACTATACCTTCTTCAAGAACAAAATGAACTCGATAATCACCTCTGGGAATACTATTCTCGAGATCAGGACGTTCGGGGCTTACATCAATGATTGTTAGAATATAAGTACTACCGTCCGGGAAATCTGATTCTCCCGGAACAGTGAACATAAGCGAATTTAAGGTGTCTGTTGCAAATTTCAGAATTTCAAGAGAGCCCCATCCTCCAACCGTAAATTGACCGGCTACCCTACCTGGCATATAGCACTGCAAGTCCTCCGGACAACGGGAATCTTCTGTAATTTTATCCAATCGTACCCAAAGATTTTCATTTTCATACAATTTTTCGCCAACGGACACCGTCACAGTATCTCTTAGATCAAATTGATCTTTATTTGCCGGATTTAAATTACAACTGGTAGATATGAGTAAAACCATGATCATGTATAAAACAAAAATAATCACCCTCTTCATTTTTTCAACCCCGTTTTGTTTTTAATAAAAACTATAATTAAAGTAATTGCAATTTA
>CAYPTO010000255.1:0-2611 GCA_964413625.1 uncultured bacterium | reverse complement strand
GCGATCAGGTCTGGATTGTCGTAAACGGCTCCAAAAGCATGACTCAATGAGTACCCGAGTTCACCGCCTTCATGAATGGATCCCGGGCATTCAGGAGAGACATGACTGGGGATTCCGCCGGGGAAAGAAAATTGAGTAAAGAGCTTTTTTAAGCCTTCCGTATCACGAGTAATATGGGGATAAACCTCACTGTAGGTTCCTTCCAAATAGGTGTGACTGACCGTAGTAGGGCCGCCATGACCGGGTCCCGCAATATAGATCATATCCAGATCGTGCTCTTTGATGACGCGATTAAGATGGACATAGATGAAATTTTGCCCGGGAGAAGTGCCCCAATGGCCCAATAAAGTTGGCTTTATATGAGCTAGTTTTAAAGGTTCTCTTAGCAGGGGATTGTCCCAAAGGTAGATTTGTCCAACTGATAAATAATTAGATGCACGCCAATAGGCATCCATTTTATGTAGCAATTCCGGTGACAAAGTTTTTTCTACATTTGGTGCTTTCATTGTAGGCTCCTTTAACATGTATTGAAATATTTTATCGAATATAAGCTATTTTTCAGCGAAATGAGTAAATATTATTTAGGCGCTGTGTTATTCAGTTAACCCGAAAAACTCACAGATCCAATACGGGAGATGAAAATTTACATCTTTTGTGAATAAAGAATATTTACCACCTTGTTTTAAGTCTTTTCCGGGATCAACCAAAAGAAGATGCCCCGTGTGGGCAATATCCAAACGGATCAATTGAGCTTTACCCTTTGAGGGATATTTTGTTAATGTAAGAAGCGAATGATCTTTATAAAATTCCGTTACTTTATGATCGGCGCTGTCCAAAGCGAAAAACTCCATCCATTGTTCCATTAAACGATCGGCATTCCGCGGGAACACGGTCAGATCGTTTTTTCCCTGAATAATAGCAATTCGCGGTTTATGAGAGCGATCTGGATTAAGTCCTTCATGTAAGATGGAAGGCGCGGCAAACAAAGCACCGGCGGCAAACATTTCGGGATATGCGTTGAGCATAACATTTGCCATTGCTCCGCCGGCCGACATGCCGGTGATGAATACTTTCTCGGAATCTATGTTGTAAGTCTCTTGCATGTAAAAGATCATATTACGAATGGAGGCAGTTTCACCCTGATTCTTTTTCATCTTGCCGGGTATATAAAAAGAAAAGGAAGTCAGCAGATTATTGTAAAAAGGTTGATCGGGATAAACTGCAATAAACCCAAGGGAATCGGCAAGTTTGTTAAAACCGCTGGCTCGGCTAAGAGAGTGAGCGGTCTGCCCACTACCGTGGAGAATAAGAACCATAGGACAGGGACGCTGCAGGTTAAGATCATCAGGAATGTATTGATACATATTCAAATGTCCGGGATTTTTACCAAAATCTTGTACATGATTCAAGGGGCCCGCAATAAGCAGTCCGATGCCGCATAGAATGATCACTATAAATTCTTTGCGCTTCATTTATGTTACCCTTATTTATTTGAGCTTATCCAACAACTGGTCGTTCATCTCAAGCTTGAGAGGATTGATCTTATCGCCCCAGTAAATGGTCGTGTGTGGGAAAGGTATCTCAATATTTTGCTCATCGAAAGCATCTTTCAGGCGTTTGCGATATTCACGCCCAATAGCCCACTGCATACTGGGTCGTGTTTTAAGGCGCGCTTTGATCACGATAGCGCTGTCGGCGAATTGATCCAATCCAAAGATCTCGATCGGTTCAAGAATATTGTCTTTGAATGCGGCATCATTACGTAGCTCGTCACCGACCTGTTTCATGACATCCATCACAAGTTGAGGATTTTCTTTGTAAGCCACACCGATATCAAAGACCATGGCGGACCAGTCCTTTGTCATATTGGACACACTGTTGATCTTTCCGTTTTGAAAAACATGCACGATCCCGGAAAAATCACGGAGCGTGATAGTTCTCAATTCAATTTTTTCCACCAGACCGCCGGTCCCGTTGATCAGTGCGATATCACCGGTCCTGACCTGGTTTTCCAAAATAATAAAGAAACCCGAAATAAAGTCGCGAACCAGCTCTTGGGCGCCAAAGCCCACGGCTAAACCAATGATCCCGGCACTGGCAAGGATAGGCGCAATATTGATCCCAAATTTCTGAAGGATCATCATTAAATAGACCGCCCAAAGAATGATTTTGATGATCATGTGCAATATATTAATCAGAGTATTAATGCGTTTAATGGCTTCATCTGTATCTACGTTTGAGTTCTTTTCCGCACGGGCACTTAGGACTTTTGTCATTTTTTTAAATGACAAACGGATCATTTTGAATGCAATGAAAATAATGGCCGTTAGTATAAGGATCCCCGGTAGTTCGGATACGATCCAGCTGACGGCAGTATCGATGAATTGCTCCCAAAAAGTGACTTTAAAAATATTTTCCATGAGGTGACTCCTCTTTACTTGCAGAGTTAAAGATATATTTTACGGCATCAGCCAGTTCTTTTTTCATAGATCTCTTTGGAGCATAGCTCTGAGTGTTTTGCCGGAAATGAAATTGACAGCGTTGCCGGGGAATAGAGAGGTATTTGAAGATCCAGCTTTCCCAATGATGTACTGAACTTTTTGGGCTTAAA
>CAYPTO010000254.1:0-2616 GCA_964413625.1 uncultured bacterium | reverse complement strand
CAAACTTAATAAATGCTACTTTTATCTTCTTAAAAATGATTAAGCTGAACTATAATATCATCCCGCTGTTTAAAATATTCAGCCAGTTTTACAGCACAATAAACGGAGCGATGTTGACCGCCTGTACAACCAAAATTAACGCTCAAATGTGTAAATTTACGTCTTACGTAATCATTTACACTTATCTCAACCATAGCTAAAGCATGTTCCAAAAAGGGCACGATCTCTGTTTTTTCCTCCAGAAAGTCTATTACCGCTTTATCTTTACCGTTTAATTGTTCGTACTCTTCGTATCTGCCCGGATTATTGATGCCGCGACAATCAAAAACAAAACCACCGCCATTCCCAGAGGTATCATCCGGAATTCCTCTTTTGTATGAAAAACTACTAATATCCAAGATCAGTTTATCTGAGTCTGTGCGTCCGAATTTCATTAGTTTTTTTTGTTCTGTGATCTTTTGTAAAACATTCATCAAAGCCGGGACCTCAATAGGCAGCTCCATATTTTCCAACAAATAGCGAATATTTTCGATCGCATAGGGAACGCTTTTGAGGAAATGTTGTTTTTTCTCGTAAAAACCTCTAAAGCCATATGCACCCATGGCCTGCATGATACGCACCAAAACATAGGCATGATAATATTTGGTAAATTCCTGTCTATCTACTTCATGGTAATTTTCCAAAACATCCAGATAATGTTCAAATAGCATATCGCGTATATATTGGGGAATATCGGCTTTTGCATCAAAGAGTATTGATGCTACATCATACTGCAAAGCACCGTATCGGCCACCTTGAAAATCAATAAAATACGGTTTATTGTCCATTAACATAATATTACGAGACTGAAAATCACGATAGAGAAAATGATCACAATCGGTTTCCAATAAATAATCGGCAAAACGATTAAAATCATTTTCAAGTTCTTGCTCATCGAAGGGAATCTTGGCAAGCTTAAGGAAATAATATTTAAAATAATTAAGATCCCACATGATGGATTGGCGATCAAAACGATGGCGTGGATAACATTTATTAAAATCGAGGGTTTCCCCTGCAAGTAATTGGAATTTCGGTAGTTCTTCAAGAATCTCTTTATACAGGTCAATTAAAACCTGAGGGAAAATACCGTTATTATATACCTCGGTCAAATAAGCATACAGGGTAAGATCTCCAAGATCTTCCTGCAAGTATAAATTATTATCAAGATCCTCTGCGTAGATCTCGGGAACGGAAAGACCATGGGCACGAAAATGGCGACAAAAAGAGAGGAAGGCAAGATTTTCTTTTCGGTCTTCATTATATACACCGATTACGGTTTTACCGGACGCTCCTTTAAGGCGATAATATTCCCTGTATGAACCGGAACGCGGCATTTCCTGAAACGAGATACAGTCTTCATTGAATAAAGAGCTAAACAATTTTTTCAGCTGACGTTTCTTTTGCATGCTTTCCCTTTATTTTCTTAACCAATAGCTTGGGTCAATTTTTTCCTGTTTGTGCCATAACTCAAAATGCATCTGAGTACCGTTTACTGATCCGTTTGAACTGGCTGTTGCCAATTGCTGACCTGCATCAACATACTCATCCTGAATAACATCGATATTATCAACATGAGAATAGACCGTATAGTAGTTATCATCATGCAAGACAATGATCGTATTGCCAAAACCGCGAAGCCATGTAATGGTTACAACCACTCCGTCACTGACAGCCCTTACCGCTGAACCGCTTGCTGTAGAAATATCTATTCCCGAATTCTCCGTTATTGTACCTAAAACCGGATGCTTTTGTTTCCCGAAATTACTGACTATTTTTCCCGTAGTCGGCCAAGGTAATTTTCCCTTCTTTTCACCAAAGGGTAAGCTGACGATCTCGCGTTTCTTTCGTTCTTCTTCCAATCGCGCTAAATATGCTTTTTTATCTTTTTGCGTTTTATTAATAAGATTTTGAATTTTATTAATTGAGTTCTCTTTTTCTTTGATCTGTTCGGCAATAAGAGATTTATCAGCGTGAATCTTGCTATATTTCAACTCAATATCATTTCTCAATTCACGGAAATTATCTTCTTCATTTTCCAGATCTATCACATTTTTCGCGATCGCTCTTGTTTCTCTGTCTATTTGATCATTTCGTGTATCAATAAAATTTATATTATCAATAATCTCATCATAAAGCTTTCGATCAGCCTCATTTACTGCAGAAATATATTTGACCCGATAATAAAATTCACGAGCTGACGTTGCATCAATAAATAGATCAAGCTGACGGTCCGGTTTAAGTTTATATGCATGAACCACTCTGTTCTTATATCTCTCTATTAGTTTTTCGCTCTTTTTCTGTGCGCCCCTATGATCACGTTGCAATTGACGTTTTTTTGCTTTTCGAAGTTCAAGCTCACGCTTTTGTATGCGGATCTTTTCATTGGTCAATGATATCTGACGCTTGGTATTGTCCATCTCCTTGAGCAGTCCCTGCTCCTGTTGCTGATATTTTTTAACTTCGCTTCGCAAAGAGACTAATTGCTTCTCAAGTTCTTTCAGTCGGCCCTTACCCTGATCGATCTTTTTATCGTATTCACTGATTACTTTGATTTGATTGCCGCCATAGCGTCTGGCA
>CAYPTO010000253.1:0-2638 GCA_964413625.1 uncultured bacterium | reverse complement strand
CCAGTGCATACTCTCATTTATGATGGGTTAAAACCCAGTTTCTTGTGGTTCTGCATCCACGGCATATCCCGAACGATCGGGACGTGGTAACTCATTTTGGTTTATCTCTTATAATTCATCGTTTATAGTTCATCTCTCTCTTAATTCATAATTCATATTTCATAATTCAGATATTTGATTTATATTTAAAAATGACTAAAAAAGCACAAACACCCTTAATGAAACAGTATTTTGATGTTAAGTCGAAGCATCCGGATAAGATCGTACTCTTTCGTATGGGTGATTTTTATGAAACCTTTGATACTGATGCCAAGACCACTTCTCGTGTATTGGGTATTGTGCTAACAAAACGCAGTAACGGAGCGGCAGCAGATATGCCGCTGGCCGGATTCCCACATCATGCTTTAGATGCTTATTTGCATAAATTCTTACAAGCCGGTTTAAAGGTCGCAATTTGCGAACAACTTGAAGATCCCAAGAAGGCAAAAGGCCTGGTTAAACGGGGTATTACCGAGATCGTAACCCCCGGGACTGCCGTGAATGATAAATTTCTTGATTCGAACAGCAATAATTACCTGGCATCCTGGATATCGGGAAAAGACAATAGCGGATTAGCTTTCGTTGATATTTCAACCGGTGAGTTCAGATATGTTTCGGCAAAGAATGATAGTATTATTGAGATCATTGAAGCCAAACCGATCTCAGAATTATTGGTCCCGGAGCATGATGATACTTATATTCGATCTTTATTGCCGCATTATCAGGGAATGTTTACAAAGATACCGGATTGGATCTGTGACACGGCTTATGCCGGTGATACCATTATGTCGCATTTCAAAGCCGCAACACTTAAGGGTTTTGGACTGGAAGATAAACCGGAGTGTACTCAAGCTGTGGGGATGATCCTTCATTATGTGAAAGAGAATTTTCAAAAACATCTGGTTCATATAAATGCGATACGTCAATTGGAGCCCGGACATTTTCTTGGGCTTGATCGTTTTACGATCAGGAATCTCGAGCTTTTTCAACGTTTATCGGGTGAGCAGGGTGAAGGGACCTTCTTTTGGTCCATAAACGAGACCCAAACGGCCATGGGATCCCGTATGCTGAGACAGTGGATATATTATCCCCTGACAAATGCCAAAGAAATCGATCGACGACTTGATCATGTAAGTTCATTTGTCGATGATCCCCCAAGATGTGAAAATATTCGCGCGATCCTTCGCAGTATTGCGGATATTGAGCGGCTGTGTGCAAAGATCGCTTCAATGAAAGTGGGACCCCGGGAGCTCAATACGCTCCGTGACAGTCTAAAAGCAGTTCTCGAACTGCCTGAATATATTGATAAAGAACTGAATTTCACTCTTGAAAATATTCCGGCTATTAAAAGCATTATTCAAACCATTAGCGAAGCGATCGAAGATGATCCTGTTAATCAGATCACCAAAGGTGGCGTTTTCAGAAAAGAATTCCATTCCGATATTGCGGAATTGCGTGACATATTACATGGTGGAAAAGGGTATTTACTTGAATTACAGGAAAAAGAACGCAAGCGATTGCGAATACCCACCTTAAAGATCAGTTATAATCGAGTATTTGGTTACTATATTGATATAACCAAGATGCATATTGAAAAAGTTCCGGAAGACTATATACGAAAGCAAACTCTCGCAAATTCAGAAAGATATATTACCCGGGAACTCAAAGAATACGAAGATAAAATACTCAATGCCGAAGAAAAGCTTATCTCACTGGAAATGGCATTGTATGAAGAGCTATTACATAAACTTACGCTCAATATACCCGTTTTACAGACCAATGCAATCAAGGTGGCACAAATAGACGTATTGTCAGCTTTCGCGCATTCAGCAGTGCGAGAACAGTGGATAAGACCAGATATAGATGATTCTGCAGTTCTCGAGATCAAGGGCGGTCGCCATATCGTGGTAGAAACGCTTTTACCACCTCATGAAGTATTTATACCTAATGACAGTTATCTTGATATTGATTCCGAGCAAATACATTTGATCACCGGTCCGAATATGTCCGGTAAGTCAACTTATCTTCGTCAGATTGCTTTGATCACTTTGATGGCACAAATGGGATCTTTTGTACCGGCGGTATCTGCACGGATAGGACTTGTGGACAAGATCTTTACTCGTGTGGGTGCCAGTGATAATCTTGCATATGGTGAAAGTACTTTTCTTACCGAAATGATAGAAACGGCCAATATTTTAAATACGGCAACTCGCCGCAGTCTTATCTTGTTGGATGAAATAGGGCGGGGGACCAGTACCTATGACGGATTATCCATTGCCTGGGCCGTTGTGGAGTATTTACATAATCAACCCTCGATTGCTGCCAGAACTCTTTTTGCAACGCACTATCATGAATTAACGGATCTGGAAAACATTCTTGAGCGTGTTAAAAATTATAATGTTCAAGTTAAAGAATATGCCGATAAGGTTATTTTCTTGCGTAAGATCATTCCGGGCAGTACGGATAAAAGTTATGGTATCTATGTTGCGCAAATGGCAGGCATTCCGCAACAAGTTGTCAAACGTGCCAATGAGATCCTGTTTCATCTCTCCGGTGCGGATCATACGCTGCCGGATGGGAAACAGGTCTTAATGCCCGG
>CAYPTO010000252.1:0-2646 GCA_964413625.1 uncultured bacterium | reverse complement strand
CGTGTTGAGTTCAATAACGCTATCGGTCCCTTTAAAGGAGGCCTTCGCTTCCATCCAAGTGTAAGTCTTTCAATTTTAAAATTTCTCGGTTTTGAGCAGATCTTTAAGAATGCCCTGACTACCTTGCCAATGGGTGGCGCAAAGGGTGGCGCAGATTTTGATCCTAAAGGAAAAACAGATAATGAGATCATGCACTTTTGTCAAAGTTTTATGTCAGAATTATTCCGACATATCGGTCAGAATACGGATATCCCTGCTGGTGATATAGGAGTAGGTGGTCGAGAGATTGGTTATTTATTTGGGCAGTATAAGCGCCTTAAGAATGAACATACTGGCGCTATAACCGGTAAAGGTATCCAGTGGGGTGGTAGTCTGATCCGCCCGGAGGCGACCGGTTATGGCGCCGTTTACATGGCGGAAGATATGATGATGACCAAAAATGATTCATTTGAGGGTAAGACAGTTGTAATCTCCGGATCTGGAAATGTTGCACAATATGCAACTCAAAAGGTGAATGAATTGGGTGGTAAGGTTGTTACTTTATCGGATTCTTCAGGTTATATCTATGATCCGGATGGCATTAGTGGTGAAAAATGGGATTATCTAATGGATCTCAAAAATAATCGTCGCGGCCGTATCAAAGAGTATGCCAAAGAGTTTGGTTGTAAATACCATGAAGGAAAACGACCATGGGGAACACCTTGCGACGTAGCGATACCATCGGCAACTCAGAATGAGATCAATGGCGATGATGCAAAAATGCTTATTAAAAACGGTTGTCATGTTGTTTCGGAAGGTGCAAATATGCCATCAACTCCCGAAGCTGTAAAAGTTTTTGAAAATGCAAAAATTCTTTATGCTCCGGGTAAAGCTGCCAATGCCGGTGGCGTAGCTACTTCAGGACTTGAAATGACGCAGAATTTTATGGGAATGTCATGGGATCGAATAGAGGTCAATAAAGAACTAAGGAAAATCATGACAAAAATTCATGAACAATGTGTTGAACATGGACGTATTGACGATAATTATGTTGATTATGTCAAAGGGGCAAATATCGCCGGATTTATGAAAGTTGCTATCGCAATGGTAGATCTTGGTGTTGTATAAATTAAGCCATTAGACTATTTCTAAATAAGAAAAGGCAGGATCATCCTGTCTTTTCTGCATTTTAATCTAATTTAAATAACTTTGGTATTCTTACATCACTTTATCTTATGACTTAAAGCCAATATTGGCGATCACTTTGTATAAATGATTAATTCTCTATTATCATTGATCTCGATCACAATACGTGAAATTTCCTTTTCACGAAAAGCGAAGCCGGAAACAACAAATCGCGTATTCTGAGTATTATAAAATATTATTCTTGAAGGTCTTGAAAGAAATATGGATTTAGGTGTATTTTTCATGATAAAATCTTCAAGAGGATTTTGTCCTTCTATCTCATGACGATACGAAATGGTTTCTTTAGGGAAAATGTTCAACTTAAGCGGAAAAGAAATTTTCATGCGATGGTATTCTTGCATGTCCTCAATAATATCTATTGTTGTTTTTTCTTTTACAGCTTGAGGAATGATAGGTTTAAAAGAGGTTGAATCTTTTGTTTCTGTTGGGGTATCTAAAGAACTTTGTTGTTGTTCTGTCATTTCAAAAACATCTGAAGCAATATTTAAGTTGCTTGCGATCCGATTTAACACAAAGACCATCAAGAGAACACCCAATATGATCAAAGTGTAAATAAGAGCTTTACTGGGCTCTTTTTTTCGTCTTCGATACGGTCGGGTCTTTTTGATATTAGTTTTATCGATCAGTGGTCCGGCTATTATATCGATATTTGTCTTGTCTAATCCGCTTAAACGTATGATCTCGTCATAATCCAATCCTAAATGATGGGCATAATTTTTAAGCTGTAATCTGGTAATAATGGGATCTGCATTTGAAAAATCACCTTTTTCAAGATAGGCTATCCTTTCAACGGGCAAGCGCATATTTTCACTGAGGTTTTGTAGCGAAATATCTTTTTTCTCACGTAGAGATTTTATATCTGACCATACTTCTAGCATTATTCGTTTCTCCAAGGCTAAATGTAGGAAAAGAAAAGGCAAAAGGCAAAAGGCAAAAGTACAAAGTCGTGAGATTGTACCACATACTTACCACCGAGATTATACTGTCAGCCGACGGACTACGTCCGGCAGGCGCGAGATCACGCTTCGCTGAAGTTTCGCAGGGCAGGCGCGATACGTATATGAATTATCCCGTGCTTTAGCTCAGGGTATAAAGCAATTTTATATATGGGGTCTTAACCACTTTCGTTTTTTAGCCATTAGGGTTAAAACCCAATTTGAATGTTGTCAGTGCCACGGCATAAATGTTCAGCCTACGTAGCCGAACTACTTCAAACCTACGCTCTGCGAGCTTTTCTCTTCGCTCTTGCCGGAGCTTTGAAGAACAGGTCGGTGAACAGGTCGGCGAAGTTTGCCCGTCGTAACTCATGATTGATAATTATGTGAGACGTAGTATAAAAATCTGAATTTCTCTGTGCTGTTTAATAAACTTTGATTCAAATCACATAAAATTCAAAACATAACCCATTGTGTGAAACTAATACGTAAGTGTAATACAACTGTCATTTCGATTGAATTTTCA
>CAYPTO010000251.1:0-2679 GCA_964413625.1 uncultured bacterium | reverse complement strand
CATGGATCTCAAAAAACGCTTCATTTGGATTCATAATGTAGTAGGGCTCTTGCGTATTTTTAGCTTTTACCTTAAACAGATCGGGATATTCAGCATTTCGTAATGACCAGCCAAAAGCGCGAGAGTCCTGCAAATGGGCAGAAATATCAATCGAGCTTGTTGGATGAAAAACAAAACCTGTAATGATTCTTTGATAAAGCGTTTTGTCATGAAGTGAACCGATTGCAGAAGGACTGTCATCTCCATAATTTTTTGTATTCATGTTATCCCACGATTCAAAGCGTTCACGAAAAGATACATCAAAAGTAACAATCATAGAATCATTTTGAGCAAATAAAGCCATTCCTTGACTAATTAGTAAGATTGGTATGAACACAAACTTGAAAAAGATTCTGGTCTTAAACATATATTTTATCTTTTATAGCTAATAAAATACTTTATACAACATTATCAAAGCAGCAGCCATTGTTGTAATTGCAAAGAGAATTTTCAGCAATTTTGGTTTTGTTTTAATGGCAATACTACCTCCGATAAGACCTCCGATGGCTCCACCAATAGCAAGAGGAACAGCAATACGATAGTCAAAATGTCCTGCAGCCGCATGTCCGATAAAACCGGATAATGCTGAAACGGCAACCAATGTACTTGCAGTTGCAACCGCATTTTTCATTGGGACCCTGCATGCCAATACAAGTATCGGAACCATGAAAGAGCCTCCCGAAATTCCTACCATTCCAGCTACAAATCCAAAAACTAAAACTGTGGGTACAACAATTAAAAGATTAACAGAATACGTAAGTGTTTTATCAAACGATTTTATATCCAAATACTTCCAGCCTGTTTTTATAGTTTCAACCGGGTTCGCTTTAAAGGGTCTTAACATTAAGATAGCAAGGAAGAATAGTAAAACAGACAAAATAAGTTTGAGCCATTTCCCTTCTATATAATCGGAAAGAAAACCTCCTGCAAGAGCTGATATTCCAATTAAAGCACCCATAAGAATAGCTAATTTCCATTCCACGAATTTTTTTCTTCCAAAAACTATCATGGCAAAAAAAGCTGCTGTAAATAGTATAAACTGAACTGATGCAGCTGCAACATGCATTTCAATCCCCGCAAGAATTAGTGCAATAATGAAAAAGTTACCTCCGCCATGTCCTGTCATGACCATAAATACGGCAATTGCCAGTATGATAAGCGCTAATAACCAGATATTCATATTCATTCCCTCCCCTTTATACTAATATGTTTAAAAACTTTACCCGGCATTACTGCATTACAAAGTTGTTCATAACCACCTTCAATAATTCTGACATTTTCAAAACCTTTGCTTCTTAAAAATACAAAAGCTATTATACTTCTTACTCCACTGGAACAGAATGTACCAATAAATTTGTCTGAAGGAATTTCATTCAATCGTTGCGGAAATTCATGAAGTGGGATTTCAAGTACAGGTACATGATGTTCTAAAATCAATTTCAATGTTTCCGTTTCTTCTTTTCCACGGACATCTAAAAATACTGCATTTTCTTTTTTAAGAAACGATTCTGCATCAATTTTGTGTTGTCCGGTTCCAAAATATTGGAAATCCATTTTACTGATTGTTTTTTCTAATTCATTCATTTTAAGTTCTCCTGTTTATCAGTTTGTAAATAATTAATATTTGAGCAGCTTTCTTCTTTACAATTTAAAGAACAAGATGTTATATTTTTTGCACAATCTAAAAAGTTAAAAATACAAGGTATATTTACTTTATAATATACGTTATTCTTAAATTTATCACCTATAATTATCTTACATCTTTTTAAAATATCAAGATGTTTCGACATGGTAGATATATCTATTCCACTTTTTTCAGCAAGTTCAGTAACTGTGAGCCGTTCTTTTTGAACAATATGAAGAATAAACATCCTTGTTGGGTGAGATAAGGCCTTGAATATTTCGGTTTCTTTACTGTATTGTTTATTCAAATTGTAGTTCATTTATTAATCCGCTTTTTTCTATTTGGCAAATATACCAAATAGATCTAAGTTAACAAACATTTTTCAGAAAAATATTATCGGATGTACTAATGTTATGGTAGTCAATGCCATTATATCTAAGTAGTGGTGAACTTTTCCCCGTGAAAATCGTACATCTTAATCTAAAAGTAAGTATTAAGATCCAAAACAAGTAATCTAGCGAGTTTTAAGCCACTGTATTTTAAAGCACTTACATGCCATAAATTACAAAATTGATTTTACTAGTCACCCCGAAGAATCGGGCTACGGAAGACAGGCGTAAAACCCGCATAGATAAAGGGCTTCCACTTATGTTGGGGGATATTTTTATTGAGGTCTTGAATTGAATATCGAACAAGAATCAATTTCTTCGGTAGCCGCTGGATTCGTTGATTAAAATTAACGATATTCGAAGTATGAAATAAATATTTACTTCGAATATCAAAAATCGCTAATCGATGTTCTGAGTTCAATTTGCAAATAACAATCACTAATATATGGGACTGTTTAAAAAATGGGATAAGGTCATGCTTCCCATTTTTTAATGATTATTTTTGCTTCTTCAAATATGCCTTAATCGCCTTTTCTGCTACACTATCTCCGTTAGCAACAATTTCTTTGGCCTTATAAAAATCAAAGGTTCCATATTGTTCATTGGAAATATTGATAAGAATATCCG
>CAYPTO010000250.1:0-2684 GCA_964413625.1 uncultured bacterium | reverse complement strand
GGGGCTGTGTTGACCATTGAAGCTCAGGGAACAGATGAGGATGAAGCTGTTGAAGCATTGGTAAACTTGGTTAATGATCACTTTGGAATGGGTGAAAGTAGTTAATTAATGGCTAAACATGAAGAAATAAACAGTATTTCAGGACTAAACGCATCGAAAGGCATTGTCATTGGTACAGCTTATGTTCGTAAACTTGATCAGGAAACGATCGTAGCCCGTACCTTGATCTCAACCGATAAGATCGCTGAAGAAATGGCGAAATTAAAGAAAGCTCAGGACATGGTTGCCGAAGAGCTGGAATTGGTCCGTAAAAAAATTGAAAAGAATCTGGGGCCCGCATATAGTGATATCATTTCTACTCAATTGGCCATACTGACAGATCAAGAAGTGTTTCGTGAAGTCAAGGCATATATTGAAGAACATCATGTAAATGTTGCTTTCGCTTACAGGGTTGTTGTTAATCAATATGTTGAATTGCTTGAGGATCATGATTCGGAATACTTTAAAGAACGCGTTTCAGATATTCGCGATATAAAGCAACGCGTTTTACTGGCTTTAATATCGAAACAAACAATATTATCGACTTTTACTATTGATAAACCGACTATATTTGTTTCTCGGGATCTAAATCCATCAGATATCATGATGCTTGTTTCTGAAAATGTTGTGGGTCTTATTACCGAATTTGGCGGTAAAACATCTCATGTTGCCATACTTGCAAGAGCGATGAAAGTTCCGATGATCACAGGAGCAAAAGAAGCACTTCAAAATATCGAATCGGGTCAAACCTGTATCCTTGATGCCGATCATGAAAAAATATTTATCCAGCCAAGTCAGGAATTATTGGATGAATATGCCCGAGAGATTGATAAATTAGAAAAGCAGGAACAAGTATTTATAGCCGCTCATGATAAGAAAGCGATCACAAAAGATGGTTTTACGTTTAAACTGGGCGCAAATATTAGTCTTCCCTTTGAAGTCGATGATGTTAAAAAGTATGGAGCAGACGGTATCGGCTTATACAGAACTGAATATCTCTATCTTATGAAGCAGGATCTTCCGAATGAAGAAGAACTATTCAATGAATATCGTCAAGTAATCGAGAACATGCAAAATAAGGAAGTAATAATTAGAACGATTGATCTTGGTGGCGACAAAATGTCTGTATTTTGGGATCAAGATATTCGATTTGAATCTAATCCCTTTATGGGGTACAGGGCCATCAGGATATGCTTGGATCAACCCTCGGTTTTCGTTACTCAATTAAGGGCTATCCTTAGATCTTCAGCTTTTGGTAAAGCATCTATACTACTACCCATGATCACCCATATAGAACAATTGACCGAAAGTATGGCATATATTGAAGAGGTTAAACGGACTCTGGATAAAGAGAAAATACTCTATGATAGATCGATCGAAGTCGGGATGATGATTGAAACGCCGGCTGTCGTTATGAACATTGAAAACTTTGTTGATAAAATTGATTTTATATCAATTGGGACAAATGATCTTACTCAATATACCTTGGCTGTAGATAGAGGAAATGAGCGAGTGACAAATGTATATAATCACTATGATCCCTCTATTATCAAAATGATCCTAAAGGTTGTCAATGCAGCACATAAAGCAGGAATTCCCGCATATGTTTGTGGTGAAATGGCCTCGGAATTTAGGGCGTTGGTATTATTTATGGCTATGAAGGTGGATGGACTGAGTGTAGTCCCTAATTACATTGGTGCAGTTCGTGATCATATTAATACGTGTGAACAAAGAAATGCCGAGCAACATTTAAAAAAGATATTGCAAATGAAGACCAGAAAAGAAATCATTGATTATTTGGATAATTTGAGCGACTGTTCTTGATTTGAATTAACTAAAGTTGTTAATGCCTGACGAGCTGCTCTTTGACTGGCAGCTTTTTTTGTTGTACCCGAGCCGGTTCCATACCAATTTTTTCCAACTAAAACTGATATTTCAAAATATTTTCCATGCGCAGGACCTTCTTCATGAGTTGTTACAAATTTTGGCATGTCCATGTCATGTTGTTGGCAGTACTCAAGTAATTTCCCTTTATAATTCTGTATTTCGGCGGCCGGTAAGAGACGGTTGTGCTTTGAGAGTAGAGTTTGATAGGTAAAATCATAAGCTACCCTATAACCGCCATCCAAGTATAATGCACCAATAAAAGATTCGTAGATATCACATAGGATTGAAGAAGAATTTCTTAGGTTATCATTTTCACCACTTTTACCTAAAAGAAGAAATTGACCGAAGTGCAATCCTCTTGCTATTGAGGCCAGAGTTGTACGATTAACCAATTTAGCGCGCATCTGTGTCAGCTCACCTTCTTTGGCATCAGCGAACTGTTCAAACAAGAAACGAGTAACAATTATTTCAATAACCGCATCACCAAGAAATTCCAATCGTTCATAGGAATCAATTTTGGTCTGAGTTTCATAATCGATTGCAGATGTATGAGTAAAGGCTTGTTTTAATAGATCATCATCATCAAAAGAATAAGCATAAACTCCGTAAACCTTCTTAGCAAGCTTATGAGGCTTGTTCGGGAAGAAGGAAAAATATACTGACTTGATTTTATTAAGGATATTTACCATAATAAAATATGGCGGATAAAATATAAGAACGATCTTACTCGTTCCTATGTTCTATCTGCGGATATTGAA
>CAYPTO010000249.1:0-2703 GCA_964413625.1 uncultured bacterium | reverse complement strand
AAAAAAGAATATTTTGAATATGCGATCTCCAGCAACATTTCTCCCATTAAAGGTGAGTTTGCCGGTATTTTTCCCGGTTCTCTTCAAACCCTGTTCGGCACAATATTTAAACCCCTTGCATGGTTGATGGGAGTTTCATGGAAATATGCCGATGAGGTCGGAAATCTGCTGGGCATGAAGATTGCACTCAATGAATTTGTAGCATACGGTACCTTGGGAACCTATATTCAAAATGGTGTACTAGATGAACGGGCTCAGACCATTGCAACTTATGCGATCTGTGGATTTGCTAACTTTTCTTCCATTGGGATCCAATTGGGCGGTATCGGTGCGTTGGCGCCCAGCCGCAAAAACACACTTGCAAAAGTGGCACTAAAAGCCATGATCGGCGGTGCGTTGGCCAGCTGGTTAACGGCAACGATAGCAGGAATACTCTTATAGTTTAGAGTTTAGAGTTTAGAATTTAGAGTTAAAGATCAAAACTTAAGTAATCTTTGGTCTTTATATTTTAATCTTTTATTTTAAGTGATATGATAGATCCAATTATCGACATCGTGCATTTCCTCGCTTCGCGGGAATGTAATGGACGGCGAACCGGGACTCCGGGTTCCAAAGCCGCACGGGACTATATTATCGATAATATGATGCGAGCAGGTATCGGCCCCGGTACGGCAAAGGGTTATATCCATAAATTTGGCGGACTGCCGGGAGGCGTGACCGGATCGAACATCGTTGGCGTGGTTCCCGGCAGAGGCAAACTCAGGGACCACTTCATTTTGGTAGATGCTCATTACGATCATCTTGGAAAACATAAGACGGGCTTACGTTATTACCCCGGTGCCGAGGATAATGCTTCAGCGGTTGCCACGCTTTTGCATGCGGGAAAACTTTTTATCGAAGCTGAAGAATATAATGACAATGATCGCCGTTCCTTGATCATTACATGTTTTGATGCCGAAGAACCTCCTTTTTTTAATTCCGAGCATATGGGTGTAGAACATTTTTGTAAGGATTTCCCCGAGATCATTAAACGGATCGATCTGGCTATTATTCTTGATATGCTAGGTCATCGCATGGGCGAAGGGCAAGTGCCGGAAAAATTCCAAGAGATCTTTTTTGTGATCGGGGCGGAGAAATCCGGCGTTGGCGCTATTCTTGATGAAATGCAAATAGCGGTAAAAAATCTATCTCCTATGCGCATGGGTGCTCATGCCATTCCGCCTTCGGGAGATTATATTCCTTTGCATAAATATGATCTGCCCTATTTATTCATGACTACCGGAAAATTTCGTCACTATCATACATGTCAAGATTCTGCAGAAAAACTGGATTATCCCAAGCTCGAAGGTATCAGTAATTATCTGGCCTATCTTTTTACGGTCCTGGCGGAATCCCCTCAAAATGCTTTTATTTATGACCGCCTGGGCGAGAATGACCTTTCAACCTTAAAAACCTTACAAGGCCTCTTTGATAGAATGGAAGATGACGAGCAGCTTCCCAAGAAACAGACTGTTTTTGATCACCTGCAAAAGCGTTTTATTGAGGGAGATGTCGGCAAGAAAAACACTAAATTAGATAATATCAAAGATTTCCTCAAGCACGCGTTAAAACAAGTCAAACGAGACGGTAATCTTGACCACAACGAAAGATCAAAGATCAAATATTTGATTGAGGTGGTGCAGAAGTATATGTATTAGGAATGGTTGAGAGTCGATGGTTGCCTGCCGGCTGTAGCCTTGTGCGTAGGCTGGAGAGTCGATGGTCGAGAGACCATATTAATTGAAATGCGAATGCCGAGGCGGACCCAAGTGTCCGCCTATTTAAAATCAATATCATTTTTCACTTAATATTTTCTTTTCTAACTTTTTATCTTCATTTCTTTTTCCAATTTTTAGGATTGTTCCTGATATAGGCCCTTTTGATCTCTAATTCATCTTGCCGAATGATCCGATCATGAAAAGATCTCTTCCATTTGAAATTCGGATATCTTGCTTCATGAATTCTCTTTGATGCTGTGGTCTTAAATGCGCCAATGATATGCGATAAATCCAATTTATTTTGATGATTATAGCCAAAATGTACGGGTGGGACCGAACCCGCCCTAGAATCTGATGCAGAGGCAAGCGATTTTAGAATCGCCCATGATTCCCCCGAGGGCGGGTCCAGACCCGCCCGTACATTTATTTGGGAATCAGGAAGGATTTTAATTATCCCATGAAAATGATCCGGCATAATAATATATTCATCCATCATAATGTGATCATATCGGGAGAATAGCCATCTCCATCGCTCATCAATGATCTTGCCAATTTTATTTAAAATAATATTTCCATTCAATATCTTGCAAAATGAATATTTCCGATCATTTGGCTCGATCGTCACGAAATACCACCCCTCCTTCGTATAATCGTATTTTCTCAATCGGATCGTTTTTCTGCGTCTTATGTTATAGAATAAAGATTCTATCCCGGAAATAAAAATCGCTCAAGAAGAACAGTGAGATAGGTCACAAAATGGAACAAATTTATCTCACCCAAATCAAAAAGCCCTTCCGAAGAAGGGCTTTTTATTTTTATTAAAGATAATCAATCTATGATCTGCTTAACTTTATCAAATCTTCCTATGAACAGAATAGCTTTTGTTTCAGCTTCTTGAAGGACTAGGAGGAAAGGTTTATCAAACCTCACCGTATCATTGGTATGA
>CAYPTO010000248.1:0-2736 GCA_964413625.1 uncultured bacterium | reverse complement strand
TGTATCCCCAAGGGGTCATTGCTGAAGCAAAATGAATTTTCAGCCTATCTGTCCTGTCAAATCTTTTTGTCAAGTATGTGTGCTGATTTTGTGAAGACTTGCCGATCTTACCGATTGCCACATCCAACTCCAATTCAACGGCCATTTGATTTACAATATATACCCAAGCTCCGCTATCAAACGTATCGTTCTTGCTTGGAAATTTTGCAATCCATAAAGTATCGTCCGTATCTAGAACATTGGCTTTGGGTCTGGCCCCACCCAAAGATGGCCCCGGGGCCATCAGCATTATCAGCCATTTGTTAGCTTCTTCATCTTCAAAGAAATCATCATTTTCCAATTTTAATGTTGCCTGCTCCAATTCCCTGATATTGGCAATGGGTGGTACTTCATGTTCAGCTTGATCGGTTAAATATCTTCCACCCTCTTCCAGCTTGAATCTCAGTGCTCCCATTCTGGTCAGATCATTGACACCCAATAAATAATCCGATTCCAATAATTTTTTTGTTTACGTCCTTCCCCTCTCGCCCTAAGAGCTTCTCGTCGATCCATTAGAATTCTTCCCTATTTATCCGGAGAAGAATCCAAGAAAAAACCGAAATTCGTTTTTTTGTTTGAAACTTTATGGTGTTTTATTTTTCTTTTATGATTTACTTTGTCTTTCATACTTTTGCCTTTTTTCTTGTGCCTTTATACTTTATATTTATAGGCTTATTTGGTTTATTTAAAGGAGATTGAATAAAATGGGAATTATGGACAAAATGCGCGCCAAGATGGGGATCATTATGATTATCCTAATTGCCGCGTTTGTTATAACAATTGTTTTTAACTGGGGAGCCGGTGGCATTGGCACTTTTATGAAAGATGGAGATGTTGTGGGTGTGGTTAATGGTGAAAAGATCACTATTAAAAGTTTTTACGAAACATATAATTCGGCTTTGGAACAATACCGTAATGCCGGTATCGAACTTGATGCCCGTATGACAGAATCAATCCTTCAGCAAACCTGGGAAACTGTTATTTCCCAAATACTTTGGGAACAGGAAATAGACCGTCTTGGAATTACTGTTTCAGACGAAGAGCTTTATCATCACCTCGAAGCAAACCCACCTGAATTCTTAAAGACCCAGGAGGCTTTTTTGACCGACGGTGCTTTTGATTATAGCAAATACTTGAATATTCTTAAAAACCCCCAGGGTAATGAATGGCTTGAGATTGAAAATTATTTGCGTAGCAGTGTATTGCCATATCAAAAATTAAATGACATTATTATCTCTTCTGTCATTGTAGATGAAAATGAAATATTACAGAAATTCTCTGATCAGTCACAAATATATAGTGTAAACTATCTTTCCGCACCTGTACGCTTGCTACCCGATTCTCTGTTCACAATCTATGATGAAGATATCAGGGCCAACTACGAAGAAAACAAAGAAGAACTTTACAAAAAAGAAGAACGTCGTAATATACGATATGTTTACTGGCTAAAAGTTCCTTCTGCCAACGACTCGGCTGTGGTTCTTGATGATCTGAAAGATATTATCTTGCGCGAATCTGAAGGTGAATCATTTGACGATCTGGCTCAAATATTTTCAGAAACTCAAGTTGATGGTGATTGCGGAGACATGGGGTGGTTTGCAAAAGACGAACTTCGCCCAGAGTACCAAAATGCTGTTTTTTCAGCGAATGTGGGTGATGTTCTTGATCCTATCTTAATAGGTACTGAATATCATTTGATCAAAGTTAAAGATAAAAAAGTAGAAAAAGGCGTTGAACAAGCACATATTTCTTTATTGATTCGCAGTATAGATCCTTTAAATACTTACGATTATTATTCAACCGAAGCTGAAGCATTTGTTTTGGATGTTGAAAGTTACGGCTTTGCGAAAGCTTTTGATAATATTGATGCAGAACTTGATACAATGCGTGGTGGTTTTACAAAAGAATTCCCTTATTTTGGTAATCTCGGTTACTTGCCGGCGCTGGCAAAATGGGCTTATCGCTCAAAAATTGGTGACTTAAGTCCGGTTTATGAAAATGAAACTGCAATCGTTGTTGCTGAATTGATTGGGATTGATGAGGCAAGTTATATTCCACTGGAAGATGTTAAGTCCTCAGTAGAACATTCTGTAATCGCCGAGCTTAAAATAGAAAAAAGTGCTGAACTTATTAAAGAAGCTTACGCTTCTTTCATGCGTGGTGACATAACTCTTTTGGATGTTTCAAATAATAATGCTTTCCTTGAATATAAAAGTTTTTCATCTACCGTCGAAGAACTTCCTTATCCTTTTGGTTCATCTCCTGCTTTTGCAGACGTTATTCGCCATATGGGGGTTAATACCATTTCAGCACCATTCTTAAACGATAATTATGGTTACGTCTTTGTGCAATTAACAGCCCGTACGGCAATAGACGAAGATCTCTATGCCCAGAAACATGATGAACTTCAGCAGTCGCTCCTTGCTGAAAAACAAAAACTCACCTATGAAAGCTGGATGAAAAACCTTAAAGATAAAGCTGAAATTAAAGATTACCGTGTCAAATTCGGATTAAATTAAAAAAGCTTATCAAGATATAAAATAAACGGGAGCAATTGCTCCCGTTTATTTATTCTCAGCAAAAAGAAAGGGCGGCCTTTCGGTCGCCCATATATTTTAGATATAAAAATTTGCTTTACATTCGGCTTAATGGTAAAAAATGAGGCTAAAAATGTTATAAATAATTGAATGTTAGGAT
>CAYPTO010000247.1:1160-2766 GCA_964413625.1 uncultured bacterium | reverse complement strand
TGGATTAGTGAATTATTTAAAGAAACGAAATTTATAGAATTTTCACCAGTTACCGATTACTGGTCACCAACAAAAAAGCCCCATCCACAATTAGGGGACAGGGCTCAATTTATCATTAAAATTTAATTAGCGGTCTATTTATTTATTTTTACTTCAGTAGAGAGATGTCGATACCATGTAAAATATAGTCCTATACTCAAAGTAATAAAGATAAGGCCGAGCCAAAGTGCCTGACCCCATGATTTAAATACCAGATTCATCATGAACATGAAAAGGCATAATTGCCATGGAACGGCAAGGATCGTAGAAATTATATCCCGACGATTTTCTTTTTTAATGGCCAGTTGGTTCTCTTTGGAAAGATTTTTTTTGTATTTCCCCCAAAGTCCAAATGGACGAGTGGTGTTATAAAAATTCTGTGTCGTTTTTTCATCTGTCGGCTGAGTCGCAAGAGTTCCGACAATAATACCGAGTAATGACATAAAGGAAGCGATAATGAAAGCATAGTATTCCGGAGCCAATGCATCCGGAATAATACCTACTTTCATGAAAACTTTCCACAAGATTGCCGTTATCATTCCAGTGCCGACACCGATGGCATAACCATAGCCGTTCACACGATGCCAATACCAACGAACCAATTGCGGGATCAATAATCCGGCGCCAAGTCCCATGGTGATCCATGACCAGATCTCATTGATATTCTTAATAAAAACCGTAAGCAAAAGTCCTGCTACAACGATCAGTATCGAAGCTCCGTAACTGTGTCTCATCAAATGTTTATGGTCGGCGTTCGGGTTGATATATTTCTGATAAATATCTTTTACCCAATAAGCAGCACCGGCATTAACGGTTGAGTCAAAGGTTGACATGGCTGCCGCCATTAATCCTGCAATGAGAAAACCTTTGATACCGATCGGTAAAGCCGATATCACTGTCGGTAAGACCATTTCGGGATCTGTGATCTGAGTTCCGAGAGATATACCCCAAACTGCAAGTGCAGCAATGAATGGCCAGCGGAAAGAAAGTAAGCCGGTCCAAAACAGAGACAAGAGGCCGGCTTCTTTGTCGTTTTTAGCTGCATAATATCTTTGGATCATATAGTTACCCGTTCCGCCCGAACCTTCAAGGATAACTTTAAAGAGATAGAACATGACCAATACCCCAAACACATTGTACATGGAATAATCGGATTCGGCGGGGATATTAAGCCGCCACTGCGGCGCCAGGTTTACCCACTCTTTTAGTGTTGTTCCTACCTGCATAAATCCACCTTCTTTAAGTGGCATAGCAACCGCAAATTGTTCCGGTAATTCAATTCCAATAGCTCTTATAACAATGTAAATAATAGCCAGGAAGATCAAAATTCCCTGAAAAACATCTGTCCAGATAACCCCATAAAGTCCGGAAGCTACCGTATATATCATTGCGATCGCCATTAAAATAAAAGCTGCCCAGAACTCGGTACCAATAATAATATTTCCAATATGAATATTCCAGGAGTCAGGAATACCAAGGAAAGTATCAAGAAATTTACCGCCACCTATGGCAAAGTAAGTGATCATAGCTATGGTAAAAATGATAGACGTGATTGCTTGTATGAGTC
>CAYPTO010000247.1:0-1150 GCA_964413625.1 uncultured bacterium | reverse complement strand
GTATCTCCTTGGTGATTATCTCCAAAACGCAGACTCATCCATTCAGCTACGGTCATCACTTTTGAACGACGATTCCATTTTCCCATATAGATCATGAGGAAAGCCATAATAAGAGTAACACCACCGCGGATCTCAATATAAAATCCTTTTGCTCCAATGGCATAGACCAGTGCAACAATGATCATGGTTCCACTGATATCAAGATTGGAAGACATTCCGGAAGCGCCCAATGCCCACCAAGGCAAATTTCGGTTGCCGAGAAAGTAAGAATCAATTCCTTCTTTTGCTTTTTTCTGCATAAACAAACCGACCACGACCATCGCGGTCAAATAAATTCCGACTATGACATAGTCTACAGTATGCATATTAATCTCCTTATAAAAATCGTATGATCTATCCCAAGCAATTTATTGATAACACATTTCTAAGATGTGAATCAATGCTTTATTAATATAACTCCGGAAGACGGTTTTAAAGTAATATAATTCAATACCCGGTCATTTGCATAAGAATGCGTAGAGAATAAATACGACCACATACCCCCAGGTAGATTATACAAAGCCGTTTTATCTTTTGAACCGTTTACCATAACGATCAGTTCATTTTCATTGTCATTTTCAGGCAATATACGGTAGCCTATGCCAAATTCACTATCTGCAAAGAAGGGTTCGAGTGCGTCTCGTGATGCTTTTCTTAACTGCGGGTAAACCTGACGCAATCTAAATACAGATGAATAGAAATCAACAAGCTCCTGATTTTGTTTGGCAATTTTATAATTTATATAATTTGTCGTATTGTCTTTATTATAGGAATTTCGGTCGATCATGCCCTGATGATCATCAAGATATTCATTTGTTTCGATGATCTTGCTCCGCCCGTATTCTTGCCCGGAGTGGATCATTGCAATTCCCTGCGAAGTCCCAAGGATAAAAGCCCCCAGTTTGTGGTAGCGCAGTTCTTCAGGTGTTAGGATATTATGAGATTCTGTATCTGTAATAACCGTGTTTTCTTTACTTTTTCCAAGATAAACCCGCACAAAATCACCAAAGGTTTCATCATCATGTGATTCCAAATAATTTACCGCATGCTTTGCATCCAGATATTGACCACCATCTTCCTGCAGTGAGCCTAGAAGAAAACGGGAAACATT
>CAYPTO010000246.1:0-2767 GCA_964413625.1 uncultured bacterium | reverse complement strand
ATCATTCTTCATCATGTATTTACCGAGCGAAACCCAGCTGTCCGGATGTGCGGATTGATCGATCACAACTTCATTCCGGCCTGCGGCATGATCAATTCTATAGAGAACCGATGTCGCCGTAGCATTTGCCGGGATATAGACTTCAAGATCAAAATAATCATCCGCGTTCACTTGAGGTGTCCAGGTTACATAGCAAATATCATGTTCATCGGCTTCGCTATAAGTCCACCAATGATGTCCTCCATATCCGCTCTTTGTACTGCGGTAATAACGCATAGGAACCGCATCCCCCTTTGCTTTCATGAAAAAACCATGATCAAATTGTTTATCATCCACAATGGAATCAACCGCTGTCGGTGCCGTATAAGAAGTTGCAATACACCAAGGCATAACCGTAACTCCCGAATTAGCATAATTCAATGAAGTATGTCCGTGGTTGTAACCTGGCCAATCGTATTGTACAGCTTTCCCGTAATAATTAGGCCAGCTTGACATATTTCTATCGCCGTAAGGATCATTGGCATACACCGTTCGCTGACCATTATCGGCACGCCCTAATCCTACGACCAAATGCCCTGAGCCGGAAAGATAATTACATATTGAAAGAGGTTGTTTCTTGTCGATCTCGGCAGCAACAGTTGACCATGTGGTGCTCCAGGTCTGATTTGTTGAAACCCCGTGTTTATTGTAATAGCCGGCCATACGGGAATTTGGCGAACCGCTCGTCCACATATAGCCCATACCGCCATAGCAGGTATAAGCGCCACTCCTATTTGTATAAGAATCATTAAAATAAAAATCGTTGTAATAATAGATCTCATGGACATAAGCACCATAATTATTTATATTCCCAAACCCTGAGACATAAGGCCATTTTGGTAATAATCCGCAATATGCCAGAACCATCGCAGCAGTCGTCGGTGCACAAGAACTGTAACCATAAGTACCGGGAGTATCATATACTTGATGAATATAGGGTACTTCAAGATATGTACCCACTGTCGTATTTTCTTGAGCAAAGCTAACAGCAGTTGTAGGAAAAGATATATCGTTTCGCTTGTTTTTACGCAAGGAGTTATTTGCAATACTTACTACTTCTCCATCATTACCAAAATAAGCCAACGAGCCATCCTGGCTATAAAATGAATTGAATTCATTCAAATTGTCGGTATTTGTTGTAAATAAAATATCCTGTTGAACATTAAAAACAATAATATCCGTATTGATCAACTCTTCATTTTCGTTCAGGTAAATTTTCGTATAAGAAAATTCGTGAGAGTTAGGAGACCAAGTTAAATCTGCACCCAATCCAAGATCCCATGTTGATTTTTCTTCGCGATCATATATCTTTAATGAACCGTTAAAACTATTATAAGCAACAAAGCGACCATCAGCGGACCACGAGGGGAAAACATTTCCGTAAGCTCCATCCGTTATGAGTTCCCGCGAAGCATTTTGAAGGTCCATTATCCATAATTGATCATTATCATCATTGAACACAATAAAATCGGCATCCGGTGATATGGGAGCGATATTTACATACGAACCGAGGTCATATTCGTGAATATTATCCTCATATTTCACGTATAGTATCGTATTAACGGTATAAGCGATTGTCCCATCTTGAGAAAAAGAGACCTGACCTGCACAATATACGGGCTCATGCAGTAAACTGATTTCATTTGAATTCAGGTCAAATATGGCAGGAGCTTCTTTACCTCCTGATTTCTCTCGATATTTAAATCCCAACAATGATTGATCTGAAGATAGTGAAAATGAATAGCCTACACCCGGACAGCTTAGAACCGTTTCAAGCTTGTTTCCATCAGTGTAGTATATTTTTGAATTCAGAGAATCCGTATAAAAATAGCCATGATCATCGGGAACAATATGTTGTACGGCGCTTAAAACAGCCATTGATATCATGGTGATGAACAAGTAACGAATAAAAATGTTAAGATGCATTTATACTCCGGTTAGCATTAGTTATTTTGGTGAACATACTATATTTAACTTATAATGTAAAGCCTTGAATTCTTTAATATTTATCGATAAATTAGGCAAAATAATGGAAACTTAAATGAAACGAATAATATTTTTTTTACTTTCAAGTACGCTTCTCTTTGCACAAACCTTTGTTCCTAACGTAAGTATCGAGGGAAACAATCTAAATGCACAAGAAGAACGGATCATTGAAGAACTCAAATACACAATTGAACAATATATTTCATCCAATAGCTTCAGCAATGAAATATATAAATTGACAGTTCCCTACCGCATTACGATCTATGTAACCCAGATATCAAAAAGCGGTTCCAAAATGACTATTTCCACTAATGCATTTTTCTCAAATGAATACGATCAACGTTATATTGATAACTCATGGGTCTTTGAATTCGCTGAGGGTGAAGCACTCTACAGAGAAATGATATATCATCCTTTAAGAGATATTATAGATTATTACGGCTATCTCATTATGGCATCCGAAATGGACGCCATTGAAGAATTGGGCGGGAATTCAATTTTCGACCTGGCCAATGATATCTATTCACGCGGCAGTTCCTCTCAATGGTCTAAAGGCTGGAGCACACGAAAAGAAGATTTTGATAAGCTGACCGGCGATTTTCGCTTGCGACGTGCACGCCATTTATACAACCAGGCTTTTTGGGCACTTGACGACGGTCAGGGAACCAAAGCATGGTATTTTCTTGAAGATGCCTTGAAATACCTTATTGATTCGCAGAAACTGGATGCCCAGAATAAATTT
>CAYPTO010000245.1:0-2786 GCA_964413625.1 uncultured bacterium | reverse complement strand
TCAGCATAGCCAACAGATGCAACCTCCGGGCTGCAATAAGTACATCCGGGAATAAAATTCTTATTTAAGGGCTTAACGTCCTTACCTTGAATATGATCAATGGCGATCAAACCCTCTTTGCTTGCCTTATGGGCCAAACAAGGTGTACCGGCTACATCACCGATAGCATAAATACCCTTTACGTTCGTCTCTTGATTCTTATTTATTTCAATAAAGCCTCTTTCTGTCCTCACTCCCACTGTTTCGAGTCCAAGATCTTCTGAATTGGGCACAACACCCACAGCTGAAAGTAACATATCCACCTTTAGCTCGCTCTCACCTTTAGGCCCACTCAAACTTAAAGTGATCCCATCGTTTTCTTTTTTAATTTTTACAACTTTGGTAGATATTAAAGCTTTGATCTTTTGTTTCTTGAATTGTTTATGCAATTCTTTCGAAATTTCACTATCCTCATTTGGCAAAAGTGAATCCAGAGCTTCTATGATCGTGATATCTACACCCAAATGTTTGTAGATATAGGCAAATTCAACACCAATGGCTCCTGCTCCCATCACAGCCATTGAAGCCGGTAGTTTATCCAATTCCAGCGCTTCCCGGCTGCTGATCACATCTTTACCGTCAATCGGTATATGCGGCAGGGCTTTTGATCTTGCTCCGCTGGCTATAATGATATGTGTTGCTTCAATCGTTTCAACACTCCGGTCACTCTTGTCGATCCTGATCTTTGATGCTCCCTCAAGTCTGGCATAACCTTCAATAACGCTTACCTTATGCTTCTTAAATAAAAAAGAAACCCCCTTGGTCAAGCGATCAGCTGCGCCCCTTGAACGAGCAATGATCTTCTGCATATTCGCGTGAAATCCGGATACTTCTATTCCCAATTCCTCGGCTGAAGCAATATCACGCAAAACATTGACCGAACGGATAATGGCTTTGGTGGGAATACAACCCCAATTGAGACATATGCCACCGATATGTTCTTTTTCAATAATTACAGTATTTAAGCCACGCTGAGCGGCACGAATGGCAGCTACGTACCCCCCCGGACCTGACCCTATAACAGCAAGATCGAATTTATTCATCGTGTAATTCACTCCTTATTTCAGAACAGTCATTTTTCTACTTATTGACATAACATGTGTGTGTAAAGTGTATATGTAGCTACCGGAAGGCATATCTGATGCATCCAGTTTTATATTATGTTTCCCGGCTTTCAGATAGCCCGAAAATACCTGTTTTATTCTACGACCTGCCAGATCATAAATATCAAGAATAACATTTTCACTTTGCTCAAGAGCAAAGTGTATTGTCGTCATGGGATTAAATGGATTGGGATAATTTTGTTCCAACATTAAATTATAAGGTATGAATATATCCTCTGAAATATCTGTAGAAAACGAGGCCAATTGAACACAATTCAAGCCCATATCCGTCAATATGAATTCATAATTTTCACCATTATGATTTACAATAGCACCTGAAGGCTGCATGGTCATAATTTGGTTCTGAAGGTAAGATTCGGGGACTGAAATTGTTACTTCTTTTGCAAAGGCATCTCCGTTAACGATATCATACCAGGGTGCGCCAAACATATAAAGGATCTCATCCGTATCAACATCAAGTGCTACCCAGCGGGCTGCATGTGAAGATGCGGGGGCAGTACCCGTATTAACCGTAGTCAGGGCTCTATTATGGTTCCCGAATAACAATATACCTTCTTCTTTATCAATCCAATCTAGGGAAGTTGCCCAGGCAATATAGCTAATAATATTCGTGTCCGTTTCTTCCGAGTAATTGCCGATCGTATCTACAAGAGTAAAGGCTTGAGTTGCAGGATCGGAGGACTCATACACAAATATTCCCACACCATTGCTATGTGTTGCTGAAAAGAGTTGAGTAACGCCATTCTCTTTTGTTCTGACCTGTATTGCATTTTCCAGAGTTGGTGTTCTATCTATCGCTGCTGCGACAAAATTCAGATCTTCATCCAGTATGTGTAATTGTTCATTCTGTGCGTAAGGCGCAAAATATATATACCCTCCTACTGAATCATAGACGGCTGAAACATGAGTTCTCAGAGGTTTACCTATTTCTTGAGGATCCCATTTCGCAATGGCAGAACCATTTCGATAATCAATTTTATATAAAGTTGATTTTGCGGTATATAAAATATTGCCATCGCCGTCACGGGAAATACCACGACAATAGCCATTGCGATCATTCTCCGTATATAACGTATCTTTACTCCCGTCACCAAATTCCAATAATTCCAATGGAGAAAAAGATGCTTCGGTACTATCGGATAAAAAACAACGTATCCCGGCTAAATGGATAGTGTCCCCCGGTGATTTCACGATCTCATGACTGAAACCCGAATAAAAACCAAACCAGTATTTGCCATCAGGATCTATAACCATACCATAGGGGGAACTTTGATTGCCAGAATCATTACCATCATAATCCAAACTATTCACTCTTAATGAATCATCGCTGGAAAAATTAAACAGTAATTTCTGAAAATAATATCCGGGAATACCCGCGAATAGTGGCACATACATCAAGGCAAGCAACAACAAGCCCGCAATAAGCATATATTTGTTTTTTCTCTGTTTGTAATATTTCATGGCATCTCAATTAATTGTTAATATTTCTTTTTGAAGATACTATGTTTTTTGCAAACGGGCAAATAAAGTTTAGGGTTTAGGGTTCAGGGTTTGGATAGACTTGCTCAACCCCGCCATATAGATTCCTTACACCATAATTTACAACATTTTTTAGTGCTAAGT
>CAYPTO010000244.1:0-2806 GCA_964413625.1 uncultured bacterium | reverse complement strand
TAAAGATCGATGTAGATAAACTAGGTATTGATGTTTGTATTACTTCTACGCAGAAATGTCTCGGACTGCCTCCCGGTATGTCGTGTGCTTCCGTGACTGAGGAAGCTATTGAAAAAGCCAAAGGTATCAAGAATCGCGGTTTTTACTTTGATTATGTTACACTGCATAAATTCGTTAAAACCAAACCTTATCAATATCCGACCACTCCAAGTATTCCTCATATGTTCGCTTTGGATATGCAGCTAAAATATATCATGGAAGAAGAAGGTCAGGAAGCTCGTTATGCACGTCACGCCGCTATGGCAGAAACAACTCGCAAATGGGCTTTGGATAATGGTTTTGAACTACTTGCAGGCGAAGGATACCGTTCGAACACCGTGACCACGGTCAAAAACACCCGTGACATTGACGTTGCCGCATTGGTAAAAGAAGCCGGAGCAGAAGGCTATCTTATGTCCAACGGTTACGGCGCGCTGAAAGGCAAGACCTTCCGTATTGCTCATATGGCTGATCGTAAGCCGGAAGTGCTTGAAGAATACCTCGCAATGCTTGCATCTAAATTGTAATAAATAGGCATTTCAAATAATACAAGACCCATCAATTCTGGTGGGTTTTTTATATTTAGTTATGAATTATGAATGTACTGAGCACCGGGAGGGTGGGAAGAAAACTGTCATCCTGATCCGCCGGCTGGCGGAGAAGAATCTATTCATGATATGAAAATCGTTTAAACGTTTAAAGTTTAGATCGCTGTCTTGTCAGAATAAAATATCATTTCATTATAATGAAATAATCTCAGAACAAGGAACAGCGATGTTCGATATATGAACACTTCTTAAATCATAAATCGTTAATCCTTGTTCGATATTCAATGAGACCCCGCATAGGATCATCGCACAAAATTTATGTATTAATTGATTTAGGCATGTGGCAACAATAAGTTAAAATCTAATGGAAATAAAAAAGCTCTCGAAAACGAGAGCTTTATAAGATGTGATCTTTGCTTACCAGTTATTACGGGCAGGGCGTTCAGTACGTGGACGTGCAAGATTAACTTTTAAATTGCGACCGTTTAGATCAGCGTCATTTAATTCGTCAACTGCTTTTTGGCCTTCAGTATCATTTCCCATTTCAACAAAAGCAAAACCTTTTGATTTCCCGGTCATTTTGTCCATGATAACATTAACTTTGCTAACGGCTCCGAATTCACCAAAAGCATCGTGTAAATCATTTTCTGTGGTCTCGTAACTCAAATTTCCTACATAGATGTTCATATCTATTCCTTTATCTGTGCGTGAATTTTATATTCCCTATCATCTAACTTACGCACGTAGTCTAACGACAGCAGGACAACAATAATTGTTATTTATATAGGGGTGAAATAATCTTGTCTATACAATATATCCTTTGCTCAGCATTATACCTTCATAATTATCTGATTCCTAAGTATTTTTTTTAAATTTTTAATTATACCACCGTCACTCCCCCAAATCCGTCAACCTTTCAACAAAAGCATAAAAATCATCATACAGCCCACGGTGATCGGCTTTGATCTCAACATGATGTTTATTGAGCAGGTAATCCTCGACCAAAAATGTTTTTATGCCCAAGTTACCGGCGACCATATCTTCGAGTGCATCGTTTCCGACCATCATACAGTCTTCGGGACTTTTGTTGATGGCAGTCAAGATCTCCCTATAATAGTCCAGATTGGGTTTGCAGTATGTATTGCTTTCAAAGGATGCTATATAAGAAAAATCATCGGGACTAAGTCCTGCCCAGCGAATACGATGATGATTAGCCTTCATTGGGAAAAGAGGATTGGTAGCCAAGACAAGATCGTAGCCTTTCTCTTGAAAAAGCTTAACCGCCTTGATCATGGACTCGTTTTGATGCGTGCATGAGCGGACATTGAGAAAGCGTGTATCATAAAACTCGTCAAATCGTGCTTGATAGACGACCAGATCACCATCGATCAGCTCCGAAAAGCGCGTAAAGAATACTTCTTTATTCCTGCGATCCTCCGTATCTTTAACCATGAGCTCTGTGCATTCCATAACATACTTCGCCAAAAGCTTGCCATCAATCAGATCATGGAACATGACCCCCATTTCATAAAAATATTTTTGTACAAATTCATCCATATCCATCGGTAAAAGCGTCGCATCCAGATCAAATAGTATCGTATTGAGCATTTATTTATTCCCTTTCAAATTCGAGTCGTGTAATTAAGTGCTAAATTTATTGCCAATAAATTGTAAAAAGAAAGCATTTTAAATAATTTAAGGCCCATCAATTTTGATGAGCTTTTTTATTTTCAGTAAAACTTAAAGACCCCCATAAGATTATTGATTATAAGTTATGGATTATGAGTCCAAAGTTATGAATCACCCCGGCCTTTAGGCCGGGGACTAAACACAGATAAACCGGGTTTTAACCCGGAATTCCATTTTTACTGCGAATATCCGAGAGTTTATTCTCGCAAAATTTAAAACTACATGAAATATCAATACGTATATTCTTTATTATCATTGGTTTAGAAGTAGGATATTTCTCGCAATGAAATACGCATTATATAGCGAGTTCTATTCAATTTCTATGGCTATCATTCCTACAGCACAAGTACACTGCTGCAAAACAATCACTTGTATGTTTGAATTTAGATTTCTAAATTTTAGAGTTATTAAGGATTAAACATGCCACAACCAATAATATTAATTCCTATTACTTTTGATGCTCATCATCAATTGTGATAAATAACACCATAATGGATGTAAATTATGATTCTAGACAATCAAAATAAAAA
>CAYPTO010000243.1:0-2806 GCA_964413625.1 uncultured bacterium | reverse complement strand
CATGACTTAACATTTGTAGATGTAGATGTAACTGCAGATTTTTATTCATCACTATTGAGATTAAGTTACTACATTGGCGACAATGATAATTCTACCCCAATCTCTAAAGAAAATTCTCTATTTAGACCATTAGACCATAACAATTACCAGATCAGCTAACTCGTATTGGACCCCTTTTATGCCGGAATCCACACAAAATTTCAGTTTTGAAGAAAGGATATCGTATCTTAAAAAATACGGTAATCACTGCATGTCTTTTTCATCCCTTCAGCCGGGGATCCAATATTTTGATATGCCCGGCATCGGATATATCGCATATGAGCAGAAATGGGGCCGCCGGGCCGTATTATCAGACCCCGTGTGTCAAAAAAAAAATCAAGCAGTGCTCATCGGCGAATTTCTGCGAACGGGTGGGCCAGTTGGATTTGCCCAGGTATCTGAACCGGTCGCGGAACTTCTTCATGAGAAATTTGGATTTTATGCGACACAGTTCGGTATTGAATCGATTATCGATTTGAAAAACTGGGACCTTAAGGGCAAAAAAAAACAGATCCTGCGGACATCTTTAAACCAGGCGGCAAAAAAAGAAATATCCGTTCAGGAATTTTACAATAAAAAAAGATACGATCAATTTTCCAAAGAATGGATAAAGACAAGAAAACTCAAAAACAGAGAAATCAGATTCCTCATCCGACCGATTAATATGGATTACGAAGAAGAAACGAGAAAATTTTTTGCCTATCAGGGAGACGAACTTATCGGATTTATATTCTTTGATCCGGTCTATTCAAATGGTAAAATTATCAGCTATGTCCCCAATATCTCACGATTCAATGGGTCATTCCGGCAGGGTATCTTCTACACGATCATGATTCACGCCATGGACATCTTTAAAAACGAAGGGATTGAACAAATCCATCTCGGTCTCTCCGCCTTTGCCGTAGACGATGTGAGCTGCCCCTATGAAGCGGGGCTACCCAAAAAACTGGTCCGTTTTCTTTATCAACACGGCAACATGATGTACAGTTTTAAAGGCATCCATTTTACAAAATCAAGATTTCGGGGAAAAGAGTACAAAACATTTTGTTCTCATAAGGGCAAGCTGCCTTTCAGGGAAATAATAACCCTGTTTAAAATTTCAAATTTTTTTTAAGGAGTTAACTTATGGAAATACCGTCTGTGATACTTAAAAAACTTTACGCAGCCGGAAGTCTTTCTAATGTCAAAGACGGCGTATTTTTCTGCCTCACAAACCCATTGGGCGATGCCACCTTAACCGGCATGTCAAAGGTCGAAATAAACGGCAATGTGATGCCGCTCGATAAAATCATCGCTACGGTAGAAGGCCTACCGATAAAGGCATCGGAAGTAAGTACGGATAACCCGATCCGATTTCTTCTCGGCCAGACAGTAGACATTCATATACAGACCGATGCGATAGAAGAGAATAAAGCACATTGCTTAAGTTTTTCCTTTCAGACAGACCCTTTTGGCCCTCTCAACTTTGATGTTGAAGATACCATTACCGAAAAAGATAGCGTAAAAACAGGTATTCCGCATGACAGGAACCACAACTACGAAACCGAAATCATCCAGCAGCGTCAAGAATTCATTGAAACTTACTCCGGCATAACACTTGAGCATATTAATAAATATTCATTTGACCCAAAGGTCACACAGGGGAATATCGAAAATTTCACCGGCGTGGCCCAGGTACCCATCGGGTTTGCAGGTCCTTTGAAAGTAAACGGAGAACATGCTGATGGTGAGTTCCTGATCCCGCTTGCCACCACCGAAGGAACGCTTGTAGCCTCCTATAACCGCGGAATAAAAATGATCAACCTGTGCGGAGGCATAACAACAACAATTTCAAATGACGTTATGCAGCGTGCACCGAGTTTTATCTTTGACTCTGCCAGACAAGCGCGTGCTTTTTCCCGATGGATAGACGAGAATATCGAAGAAATCCGTAAACAGGCGGAAGCCACCTCAAACGTTGCCAAACTAATCAATATACAGAAATTTCTTACCAGCAAACTTGTTTACCTGCGGTTTAACTACACGACCGGAGATGCTGCGGGTCAAAACATGGTAACAGCAGCCACTTTTGCCGCCTGCAACTGGATACTGGACCATTTCAAGGGAATCCGCCGCCACTACATGGATGGCAATATGACCACTGATAAAAAAACTTCCACCATCAACACACTGCACACACGGGGCAAACGGGTGACCGCAGAAGTCACCCTCAAACGGGATCTGCTTATTGAGCAATTGAGAGTTGATCCAGAGGCTTGTGAATATTACATGAAGGTCTCAAGCCTCGGCACCTTCATGGCCGGTGGAAGCAGCAATGGCGTTCAAAGTGCAAACGCGATTGCCGCCATGTTCATTGCGACGGGGCAGGATGTGGCCAACGTGGTGGAATCCTCTACCGGTATGGTTCACATGGAGACAACACCGGAAGGCGATCTTTACGCATCGCTGACGATTCCTTCGCTGATCGTCGGCACTTACGGCGGCGGCACAGCACTCCCCACCCAGAGGGAATGTCTTGAAATACTCGGATGCTATGGACAGGGAAAAGCCCGCAAATTTGCCGAGATCGTTACTGCTGTTGCGGCAGCAGGTGAAATTTCACTTGGCGCAGCTGTATCTTCCCTTGAATGGGTGTCGGCCCATGAAAAATTAGGCCGAAACCGCTAAGAATCACGACCGTTTTGTTGACGTACATAGATTGTGACTGTTTTTGGTTGTCGGCTCACAATTCACGGTTGAAAAGGATAAAAATCATGAGTGCCTCGCT
>CAYPTO010000242.1:1256-2813 GCA_964413625.1 uncultured bacterium | reverse complement strand
CGCATCTCTCGGCTTAAAAAGAAAAGCTTTGGACCGCACTTATCACCGGATCAGAAATATTTACTATGGTACGATCATCTTGATTCCAATTGGTATGCCATGGATACTGAGACCAAAACAAAAAATTGTTTAACCAATGATCTACCGGTTGCCTTTTATGATGAAGATGATGATCACCCCATGGCTCCGAGTCCTTATGGTTTTGCTGCCTGGGGATTGGGTAACAGATATACATATCTGTATGATAAATATGATATTTGGAAGTTCGACCTTTACGGTGAAAAAGCACCATTGAACGTTACATTGGGAGAAGGAAGAAAAAATCATGATATATATCGTTATATTAAACTTGATTCTGACCTTGATTACGTTCCGATCGCACCGATCATACTTAGTGTATTCAATGATAAAACAAAAAAAGCCGGCTTTGCTACAGTTAACATGTACAAAGGCGGTAAACCCAAAAAATATGTATATTCCGATAACAAATACGCAAAACTTAAAAAAGCGAAATATGCGGATATTCTAATGTGGCAAAAATGTACTCATCGCGAATCTTCCGATCTGTACATTTCGGATATGACATTCGACAAAACGGCAAAAATATCTGCGTTAAATCCTCAGCAATCAGAATTTCGTTGGTCTTCTGCCGAGCTGGTCGAATGGAAAAACTCAGATGGCGTAGAACTTCAGGGAATGCTCTTTATTCCGGATGATCTTGATAAAACTACAAAACATCCTATGATCATTTACTATTATGAAAAATATTCGGATTATTTGAATCAATATTTTATGCCATACCCAAGTTATTCTACTGTGAACAAAGCTATGTATCCCAGCAACGGATATATAATCTTTGTTCCGGATATTGTCTATAAACCGGGACATCCCGGACGTTCAGGTTTGGATTGTGTTGAAACCGGTATTGATATGCTCTTGGAAAAATATCCCTTTATTAATGGTAAAAAGATCGGAATACAAGGTCAAAGCTGGGGAGGTTACCAAACAGCTTACTTTATTACTCAGACCAATCGTTTTGCCGCAGCCATGGCCGGGGCACCGGTATCTAACATGACATCAGCATACGGTGGCATTCGCTGGTATTCAGGCTTGAGCCGCATGATGCAATACGAAAACGGTCAAAGCCGTATCGGTGGTACGATCTGGGATAGTTTTGACCTGTATGTAGAGAATTCGCCGGTATTTTTTGCAGATAAAATTGAAACACCGCTCTTGATGATGCATAATGATAATGATGGTGCGGTTCCATGGACTCAGGGTATTGAAATGTTCGTAGCAATGCGGCGGTTGCAAAAGCCGGTATGGATGTTAAGTTACAATAAATCCAATCACAATCTTGGAGAAAGCGAATGGGGTAATCGTATGGATCTGACCATTCGCATGAAACAATTTTTTGATCATTATCTCATGGATAAACCCATGCCGCGCTGGATGAAAGAAGGTATTCCGGCAATAGAAAAGGGTCTGGATCCAAAATATGATCTCATAGAAGAGGAATAAATGTGCCGGGATCAGATATTAGAATACCGGCATTAA
>CAYPTO010000242.1:0-1246 GCA_964413625.1 uncultured bacterium | reverse complement strand
GAATAAATGAAGTATTTACCCAAAATCACATTAGCGCAATTGTCGACCCCATTACACAGCATGCCGAATTTGTCTGAAAAACTTGGATTTGGGGGTAAACTGTACATTAAGCGGGATGATCTTACCGGACTTGCTGCCGGTGGAAATAAATCCCGCAAATTGGAATATCTGATGGCAGAAGCTTTAAAGCGAGATGCCGATACCGTTATTACGGCAGGTGGTTTACAGTCCAATCATTGTATCCAAACCGTTGCAGCCGCAAAAAAACTAAATTTGGATTGTCATGTTGTTCTTTCCGGTGATGAACCTAAACATTCCAATGGCAATCTTTTCTTGGATATGTTGTGCGATGCAACGGTGCATTATGTAAAGCGCCCTGATCGCAATCCCCGCATGCATGAACTGGCGGAAAAATTGCGAAAAGCCGGTAAACATCCTTATGTTATTCCCGTTGGCGGATCCAATGCACTCGGTACAGTTGGATATACTATGGCCATGCCCGAAGTTGTCCGACAAATGGATCTCATGAATATCAAGTGTGACCGTATCATCGTTGCCAGCAGTTCGGGAGGTACTTTGGCCGGAATGGTTCTGGGCGCGAAATTATCCGGATTTAAGGGGAAGATCACAGGTATCAGTATCGATCGTGTCAAAACAGGGAAGGGCGCTTTTCCTCCTGAATTGGCAGAACTGGCAAATAAAGCAGCCGAATTACTTGAACTTGATATCAAATTAACTGAAAAAGATTTTGAACTCGAATACGATTATCTTGGTGCAGGATATGCGGTTGTTGGAGATAACGAACGCTATGCGATCAAAATTTTAGCTCAAAGCGAAGGGATCTTTATCGGTCCTGTTTATACCGGACGAGCTATGGGAGCCATGATTGATAAGATCCAAAAAGGTGAGTGGAAGAATGAAACCATACTTTTCTGGCATACCGGTGATACCGCAGCTTTGTTTGACTATGTTGAAGAGTTGAGAGTCGATGAGTCGATAAGTTGATAAGTCGATGAGTCGATAAGTCGATGAGTCGATGAGTTGATGAGTCGATGAGTTGATGAGTTGATATAATAATTATTTTGGTAGAGACGGAGCATCTTACTACGTCCCCAATGATCGGGACTACGAAGGACAGGATACTCCGTTTTTTTTATTTTATCTGAGAAATCCGTGCAATCTGTGGTTTATATCAAATCCACCAATATCGTATCCAAAACCAACCATCCATCAAGCGTACATTTTA
>CAYPTO010000241.1:0-2821 GCA_964413625.1 uncultured bacterium | reverse complement strand
AATGGCCAAGGCTTTTTTTAAGATGTCGCGTTCCTCTTCTACATCACGCAAATGCATCTTCGTGTCTTTACACCTTCGCACCAAAACGCCGGGGCTACGGTGCACAAGTGTGTGAGGTCTTTCTTCCATCCCACATTTTACGTTTCGCGTCTCACGTCTTTTTCTTTTTCATTTCCCTTTTATTCTTAAACCCCTATATTTAAAGTTAAAAACAAGGAGTGATAAATGTTAGGAAAAAAAGCTGATCCAAAAGATTTAAAAAAAGCATTGTTCTTAGAACGCGAAAACGCCTGGGACCATATCCCTGAAGCGCAACTGAAATCTATGAAAACATACATGAGCAATTATCGCTCATTTCTTGATTACGGTAAAACAGAACGCGAATCTGTTGATACTGCCATAGAAATATTGGAAAAAGCCGGGTATGTTGATATTCGTAAAACCAAAGATACAAAAAAGATCTATTATAATCACATGGGACGCGCTGTTGCGGTTTTTCGCCAGGGAAAAGGCCCCATTGACAAGAATCTGCGTATTCTTGTAGCGCATATTGATTCACCCAGATTGGATCTTAAACAATATCCGCTTTACGAAGATGAAGAAATCGCCATGTTTAAAACCCACTATTATGGCGGAATTAAAAAATATCAATGGCTCTCACGTCCTTTGGCTTTGCACGGTGCAATTGCATTTCCCGACGGTACGGTCAATACGATCGTGATCGGTGAAGATGATGACGATCCGGTCTTTACCATTGCCGATCTTTTGCCACATCTTGCAGGTAAAGCTCAAATGGACAAAAAAGCGAATGAATTTATCCCGGCAGAAAAGCTGAATATCATCGTAGGCGGGATACCCTTCAGTAATGACAAGGAAGTAAAAGACAGAGTCAAATTGCATGTGCTTTCATTACTAAATGAAACTTACGGTATTACCGAACAGGATTTTGTGTCGGCTGATCTTGAGATCGTTCCTGCCGGAAAAAGTCGCGATGTCGGTTTGGACCGTGCTTTTATCGGTGCTTACGGACAAGATGACCGTGTTTGTTCTTATGCTTCTTTGCGTGCCGTTATAGATGCCGAAGATCCCGAAGTATCCTCATTGATCCTTCTGCTGGATAAAGAAGAGATCGGTTCCGAAGGTGCTACGGGCGCCAATACTGTAATTGCAGAATTGGTATTGGGATATGTTCTTGCACGTCACGGCTTGGATCAGTCGGGTGTGATCCGTCGCTTGCTGGCAAATGCACAATGCTTATCTGCAGATGTAAATGCCGGTGTACATCCCGATTGGAAAGAAGTTCACGAATTACGGAATGCCGGATACATGAACGGTGGTTTGATCTTATCAAAATTCACGGGTGTTCGCGGAAAAGGCGGCTCAAACGAAGCGTCAGCAGAATATGTCGCCCGCTTGAGAAATCTTTTTGATAAAAATGGCATTATCTGGCGAGTTGCCGAATTGGGTAAGACCGATGAAGGCGGTGGTGGAACCATTGCAAAATTTATGTCCTACTATACTATGAATGTGATCGATGCGGGTGTTTCGGTTTTAGATATGCATTCACCATTTGAAATTACGTCCAAAGCGGATATTTGGATGATGTACCAAGCTTTTAAGGCATTTTTAGAGGATTAATATATGAGAAAATTCTTTTTATGATGATGTTGTTTTTTTCAACATTCATTTATGCCAATATGTACGTAAATGGAGTTGAATTAAATTCTATAGAAGCACATTATATAAAAGTTGAGATCGAATATAGTTTGGGTAAAACACTGGCTTATGTTGATTATGGGCAGAATGAACCTATTCGTCATCGGCGGATAACTGATAAAAATAATGAAAAGCGTTATTTTGTGTCAGTTGCAGATGTGCTAAATACATTTTATGTCAATGATTGGGAAATAAAGGAAGTTTTTACTGTCCCGAGCGGAGGTAGCGATAATAGCTCTATTTATGGAACGACTTACTTTATTCTTGAGCGAATGAACCACGAATAGGAAGGAAAATAATATGAAGTATTTCAATGCATTAATCGCTTTTATGCTGTTATTGTTGATGTCGTGTTCGGCACCGTCTGCCGATATCACTATTCTTCACTGGAACGATTTTCATAGTCACAATACTCCTTGGACGCCTACAAGTTATAACAAAGATAAAAATGAAGTTGGCGGATATGCTGTCTTTGATGCTTATCTTGACAGTCTTGAAAAAGTTTATCCGGGTGCTCTTCGAGTACATGCCGGAGATGATTTTCAGGGTTCTCCCATGTGTGCCGTGACAAAAGGACTTTCACAAATTGAGATCCTCAATAAGGTACAGCCGGACTTTTTTACCATCGGTAACCATGAGTTTGATTATTCCTGGAAGCATTTGGATTCTCTTCGCCTGAATGTAGCAAAATTTGGCATGTATGCGGCAAATCTTATTGATACAAAAACCGGCGAGTGTGCTACACCACAATTCAGGGTATTTGTACGAAAAGGATACCGTTTTGCTTTGATCGGAATAACTCATCCTGAGCTTGATTTTCTAACTATGCCCAAAAATCTTGAGGGTATAGAAGTTTCCGACCCTGTCGAAACGACGCAAAATCTTATTAATACACTAAAAAAACGTAAAATTGATCTTTTTATCGTTGTATCACATATAGGGATCGATGCAGATCGCAAACTAGCGGAAGCGGTTCCGGAAATCGATCTTATTATAGGAGGTCACAGTCATACCTACATGCGTCAAGCGGAAAATGTCAATGGTGTTTGGATCGTTCAGGCTGATGATCACGGACGCTATGTGGGCGTCACCAATTTTCATGTAG
>CAYPTO010000240.1:0-2832 GCA_964413625.1 uncultured bacterium | reverse complement strand
ATAAACGAGGGAAGAATGTTTATTATCATCTTCGTGCACAATGCATACCGCCGGTCATTGCTTGTTTAGAAGAACAAATGGTCAATAAATAAGGATGTATTAAAGAATGCTCATCATATTCACAAAACTTGCAGATCTGATCGTTTTCGATCTTTTTCATATGCCGGCTGACTCTCGTTGGTCAGGTTCTCTGCATTTCTTCATTGAAGATGTAACAAAAATATTCTTTTTACTCGTTATCATGATTTATGTCATTGGACTTTTACGTGCATCCTTAAATACCGAGCGTATTCGTGTATTTTTACAAGGCAAGAATCGATTTTTTGGGTACTTTCTTGGCGCGGGATTTGGTGCGATCACACCTTTTTGTTCTTGCTCAAGTATTCCCTTATTTCTCGGCTTCACTCAAGCTCGTATTCCTATTGGGATTACCATGTCTTTCCTGATCACTTCACCCATTATCAATGAAGTGGCGGTTGTTTTACTTGGAGGTTTGCTGGGAATAAAATTTATGATTATTTATGTGATTGTTGGTGTTTTTGCCGGTGTGATTGGCGGTATATTTATTGATGCAATCAAAGCGGAACGCTATTTGATGCCTCTTGCGGAAAAAATGAAAGAAGAGTCTGTAAAATTACAAGGCTTTGAAAAACAAAAAATAACATTTAGAGATCGACAGCAATTCGCAAAAGATGAATTGAAAACAATTTTCTCACGCGTTTGGAAATGGGTATTTGTCGGGGTGGGACTCGGTGCGCTTTTACATGGATTTGTACCCGAAGAATTTATTACAAATAATCTTGGAAGTGGACAGTGGTGGAGCGTCCCGGGAGCTGTTCTATTGGGTATTCCTCTTTATTCCAATGCCAGTGGAATGATTCCTATTGCAGAGTCTTTACTGACAAAAGGATTGCCCGTTGGTACGACCTTAGCTTTCATGATGAGCACGGTCGCGGCCAGCTTTCCAGAGTTTGTTATTTTAAAACAAGTAATGAAGCCCCGTTTGCTATTGTTCTTTTTTGTCATGTTACTGCTTATGTTTACTTTTGTAGGGCTAATTTTAAATCTAATTTCATTTTAATAGTGGAAGGGAAAAAATGAGAATTCAGATATTAGGGACAGGATGTGTAAGATGTAATCAACTAATGGCTCTTACAGAAAAGGCAATAAAGGAATTGAGACTGGCAATTGAAATAGAAAAAGTATCAGATATCAATGAGATCGTGGCGTTTGGTATCATGAGCATTCCGGCTTTGGTCATTGATGGAAAAGTAAAATTAATCGGGAACGTCCCATCATTAACTCACTTAAAAGAAATAATAAAGAAAGGATAGAACATGAAAATATTGAACAAAAAACGGTTATTTTTTGCTGTAGTGGTTAGCGCTTTCTTGGTGACGAGCTTGCTTCTGACCGGATGTACGGATAAAAAAGAGGAAGCAAAAACAAAGGCGGAAAATACTGCAAAACCGGTGATCTCAAGTTCAACGGACTCTCATCAGGGAGCAATACATATTACAAAAGCCGATTTTTTGAAAAAGGTCATGAACTATGAGGAAAATACACAGGTATGGAATTACCTTGGTGATAAACCTTGTATTATTGATTTCTACGCAAACTGGTGTGGCCCGTGTAAAATCGCAGGTCCTATCTTGGATGAATTGGCCATCGAATATAAAGATGATATATACGTATACAAAGTGAATACAGAACAGGAACGCGAATTGGCTGCCGTATTTGGTATTCAGAGTATTCCCACATTTTTGTTTTGTCCTCAAGATGGTAATCCGCAAATGAGCAAAGGGATTGCAAAGACCGCGGAAGACACGAAAGCTATGTTCAAACAAATTATTGAAGAGTTTTTATTGAAAAATAAAGCGAAAAAGATGTAATTGTTAATAGATTTTCTTTTTAATATTTAATATGAGAATCAAAACGATTTGGATTATTGAAAAGATAATAAGAAACATCCCGTAGGTGTGATTTTAAAAAAAAATAACGAAAAAGGATAGATCATGAAATTAAAGAACAAAAGAAGGGTATTATTTACTATATTCACCGTTTCACTTCTAGTTGTTGGACTTCTGTTATCGGGTTGCGGCGACAAAAAAGCAAAGGAAGAACTCACAAAGGTTGCACTTGTTACTCCATCCGGAAAACTCCCTAAAATGGTTGATTTTTGGTCTCCGACCTGCCCGCCATGTCGAGCTATGATACCCCTTCTTGAGGAATTACATGTTGAATACGTACATGCATTTGAATTGGAAAAAGTTGATGTTTCAAGACCTGAAAATCAACAACGTTCAAGAGAAAATCAGATTCAATACATTCCCACTCAGATCTTTTATAACGAGAATGGGAAACAATTATTCCGTCATACCGGTTTCTTTTCAAAACAACAGATCCTGGACAAGTGGAAAGAACTGGGATATGAAATGGTGGCGAAGAAGTAAGACGTAAAACCCTCCTGCTCCGCCAGCTGACGGATACGGAGGCAGGCATAAAACGTAAGGGCTCCAACAATTCGGAGCCCTTTTATTATTTTAATTCTAATAAATATTTATGGTTGTTTTAGAATAATTGTATTGTATCCGGCCATAATTGCAAGTTCACCGTTGAAGTTGCGGACAGCCCATTTTTCGCCGTATCCGGTTTCAATGGTATATGGCACAATACCCCTTGTCCATGTTGTGGGAACGTGATTGGTAATAGTCAGGCTATCTGCACTAAAAGTATAATTTGTTTGTCCGTTTATCCACGTACCGATGATCTGTTCATTTGTATATTCCACATGACTGACAGCCTCACTACTTAGTGTAAATGTTGCAAGCA
>CAYPTO010000239.1:0-2833 GCA_964413625.1 uncultured bacterium | reverse complement strand
TATTCATTTTTATATATTTAAGCTGTGAGCCATCCAAAATATAACGCGGTCCATTAACACCGTGAGCTTTTATTACTTTAGTAATGATCTGCTCTTTGCCTTTAGCTCTCCCTGAAGCTAAAAGATCTCTAGTATATTTCCCCAAAGCTTTATTTAGTTTCTTCATTTTCTTTCCTCCGAGAAAAACGTTCGCTTAGAACCGTTATCATATCTTTTGTCATTCTTTCTAAATTAAAATCCGCTTTCCATCCCCAATCTTTTCTTGCTGCGGAATCATCCATTGAATTTGGCCATGAATCCGCAATTCCCTGCCTTACCGGATCGACTTTATAATCTATTTGAAAACCCGGTATATGTTTTCTGATCTCATCAGCTAAAATTTTGGGCGAAAAGCTCATTGCCGCAATATTGTAAGCATTGTGATAATTCAATGAATTGTGATCTGCTTCCATTAATTTTACGGCGGCTTTCAAAGCATCCGGCATATACATCATATCCAAGAAAGTATCTTCTTTTAGATATGAGGTGTACTTCTTGAATTTTATTGCCTTATGGTATATATCCACTGCATAATCTGTTGTTCCACCCCCGGGAGGCACTACATTCGAAATAATCCCCGGGAAACGAACACCACGAACATCAACTCCATATCTGTCATGATAATAATCACAAAGAAGTTCCCCCGCAACTTTTGTTACACCATAAATACTATTAGGTCGTTGAATGGTTTCTTGTGGTGTCTTATCCTTTGGTGTTGTTCTTCCAAATGCGCCAATTGAACTGGGAACAAACATCTTGAATTTTAACTCATTGGCAACACGAAGAACAGAATTCATTGTACCCATGTTTATATCCCAAGCCATTACGGGATTTTTCTCACAAACGGCAGAGAGGATCGCTGCCAAAAAATAGACTTGTTTAACTTTCTCTTTTTGGATGACTTGATAGACCTGACGACTATCCATGGCATCCATTCGAATAAACGGACCACCCTCCATGAGATCATCATGCAAGGTTGCTCGAATATCGGAAGCAATTACATTTTTATTGCCATATTCTTTTCTTAAATAACCCGTTAGCTCTGTGCCTATCTGTCCGCCGGCTCCAATGATGAGTATCTTGTCCATATGTGGCTCCTAATCTCGATTATAATATAACAAAAGGATTATGTTTCTTTTCTTCTCCAATTTTTGTCGGACCCATATGTCCCGGATAAATGATCGTATCATCCGGCAAGGTATACAAAACATCTTTTACAGACCGTAATAACATATCATGGTCACCGCCCGGAAGATCAGTCCTTCCAATAGAACGATGAAATAAAGTATCTCCACTGAAAAGGTTATTCTCTATAAGATAACAGACTCCGCCTTGAGTGTGGCCCGGAGTTTGATATATCTTCATTGAAAACTCACCAATTTTCAATTCATTTTCATCAGCAATATCTATATCTATTACAGGTGTTCCCCAATATTCCATCCCAAAAGTCTTACATGAAAGTTCCAGATTATCAAGAATTTTTTGATCATGACGACTCATAACGAAAGGGCAGGAATATTTATTGCAAATTTCTGATGCGCTAAAAATATGATCTACGTGACCATGTGTTGCCAATACTGCCTGAATTTTGTATTGGTATTTATTAATTTCATCAATTAATAGCTTTGGATCATCACCCGGATCAATGATCAGTACTACATCATTCTTAAATAGAAAGTATGTATTTTCCTGAAAAACAGAATGTGAAACATATTGTTTTATTTTCATGAAAAGCCTAAATATAGCGTGTTACTTTTTTCCGTCTTTTCTTTGTTTTATTGTCAATACCTAAGACATCATGTATAAAGTAAAACCTTCTCCAGAGTTTATATTGTTTATTTTTGTCGAATTTATAACATGGCTCATCATCAATATCCAATGTTTCACCCTGAACTATCTTCCAGGGATTCTCTGAGATCAGTACGTTGAAATCGATATCAGGATATTTTTTTTTAAAGGTTTCAGCAGCTCTTGGCATATTGAACCCGATCGCCCTACTTGGACGGTGTGCATCGCTTGCAATAACATGCGCCAATCCTTCCCGTAAAAGCATTTCAGATAAGAATCGGGCTTGTGTCCCTTGATAGCCCAATAAACTACCTGCATTGATCTGGAGAACAGCACCCATCTTGATAAGATCGATAATATCATCAACGATCTCCCAAAAATAGCTGTATCTCTCCGGATGAGCTAAAACAGGTGTAATTCCATTTTGTATCAATTCATAAAATACTTCTTTATGTCCTTCGGGATGCCAATTTAAAGAAAATTCGATTAAGGCATACTTTTTTTTGTCTTCATATGTATAAAAAGGAATTTCAGGCGCATGAACAACATAGGTGGTATAATAAAGTTCACTACCTAAATAAAGATTTAAAGGTAAATCTTCTTCTTTGATTTTTTCTTTAAGAAGATCAAAATTCTCTTTAATTATATTTTGCCGTTCATGATGTTTAGATACTTGGTCCTTTTCCAATTGATGCGGAGTTGCCACAATATCCGTTACACCATATTTGACAGCCTGTCGCATCATATCCATTGACTGCTCAATTGTCCCGGGGCCATCATCAACATCAAAAATGATGTGGTTATGAATATCTACTAAACGTTGCATAATTTTTACTCTAACCTAATACTGCTAACAAAATACCGGCACCCACAGCTGAACCGATAACTCCTGCCACATTCGGGCCCATAGCATGCATTAACAGATAATTTGTTTTATCGTATTCCAATCCCACATGTTGTACAACACGTGCAGAATCAGGCACAGCGCTCACTCCGGCGGCGCCAC
>CAYPTO010000238.1:0-2833 GCA_964413625.1 uncultured bacterium | reverse complement strand
TATCCCGAACATACAAGTCTCCAAAAATTGCGACCTTGGGGCGTACAGTCTTTTTAATCATAATACCATCGATCTTTAAAAAAATCTTTTCCACAGCTTCCAGATATTTTATTTTACCGAGGAAGGCATCAATGAGTATATTTTTGCACTGTTTAAGGACACGATCTGTTTTCCCTTTTTCCACTTCGTAGGGTCGGAGCATACATCCGATCTTTTTCAGGTTTCCCCCGAACATATAAGCGAAATATGTTTTTACAGAAATAATCGGACTAAAATCAATCATGGCGACTGTTCCGATATAAACCCCGGCTTTTTCCAGATTGCCTTCGCTTTCATTGATCAGAGTTTTTATATATGGACCATAAAGAGGGATATTACAAGCCCAATTGGCTTTGACCATCCAAAGAAGCGTATTTGCGGGGACTAGCTTGTGTTTCTGAATATAAGTAATAAATTCATGCGCAATAGCATTGACGGGGATACATTGTCCCGTGTTCATTCTCATACTTTCTGCGATCAGTTGAGGTGTTTCTTCCAGTACTCGGGCATCAATATTTGACGCACGAAGATTAGCAGCAACAAGAGGAATAACCATAGGATCCCAATTGGGAAGCATAATAGTTTTTCCCTTATAATCTTTTTCCATTTTGGAGGTAATGGCATATTTTTTTTCGGGGGCCTTTTTTGTATCACTTGATCGAAGATGATTTCTAAAGGCCCGAATACCGGCCTCGATCCGAGTTTCATATCCTACACTGGAATCATGTTCATCCAATTGCAAAATAAGATAGGGCTTTTCATGCGCATCCATAATGCGTTTAAAATATTTCAGGGCAAAAGAATCCGGTGCGCATTTAAAGGATGTAATATAGACCGGATACAAACCGGGCGTCTTTGTACACATGTTTGCGGCCTCAAGAATAGCCGCCGGGTAAGCCCAATGGAACTGATCCAGAAGCAATTCCATATCTTCATCTTTTGCAGCTGTGGGCAAAGAATCATTAAAAAAAGTTTCAATTCCCAACTGCGCAAAATAATCAGGGATGCCCTTGTTCATAGTATTGGAAAGCACCGTATAGGGACGCCCCAATAAAGCAATTTTGATCTCACCGTTCTCGGGGGGCGAATAAAGAGTTTTCATTTTTTCTTTCTTTTCAACATATAAAGCCCAAGCCTCATCATAGGCTTTATTGACAGCAAAAATAGTATATTGTCCCGGGAAGGCTTTCTGGAGAGAGCGGTATAATTCTGCTTTTGTCAGCAGGGGATTTTGTCGGTGATTAATAATGGGGCGCATGCTATTGATGCGAATATCGTTCTCTTTTGTAAGCGAAGCAACAATGGAAGTAAATTGGGTATAATAACAATATTTACGCAAGCGTTCCGGTTTGTCGGGATCTTTAGTGCTTTCAAGATGAATAGGCAGAAAAAGGACGTCACAACGCGTAATAAGCGATTGAACATGTCCATGAAAAGCTGTAACAGGAGCGCAAAATTCCGCATGGCTGTGTTTTTTTCCAAGCGCTATGATATTCTTTTCGTTCATGCTGTTCACGGTTTTAATACCAAGAACATTGAAAAAATGCTCCCAAAGGATCAGCTCTTCGAATATTTGTAAACCGGCGGGTATTCCTATAACCGGTGCAGAAGCATCGATCGCCTTAGGTGCTCTTTTCGGCATGGCTTTCTGGCGTGTTTGCAAGAGTGAGGGGATCTTTTCTTTTTTAATATATTTTTTGGTGTTGTAATCACGTCCACAAAGAAAACCGTACGCCACATCCTCATCTTTAATGCTGGCGATACGGATACGGCAATGATTCAAACAAAGCTCACAGGTCTCCGTGCGCACAGGGATGGTTTCCTTATAGATATCAATTCCCCTAAATGTACTTTCACCCTGCTTTTCTTCAGCTGCGGTAATCGCAGCACCCAAAGCACCAGTCAGGTGACAATAACGAGAAACAAAAACAGGTTGTTGTAATTTTTGTTCAAAAGTGGCGACCAGAGCCATATTCTTTGCTGTAGCACCCTGAAAACATACTCGTTTCCCGATCGTTCCCCCGGATGCGACTTTTTGCAGATAATTTTCACGCACTGAAAATAGCACGGTAGCAAGAATCTCATTCACGGAATAATTTTTGTTCAAATAATGATTGATATCACGCTCCATAAAAACAGTACAACGATCACTAGCCAATGGTGCTTGTGCGCCCTTAGCAAGAGTGGAATATTTTGAGAGAGGAACATTTAATTTTTGTGCTTGTTCTTCGATAAAACTTCCGGTCCCGGCAGCACAGACGGTATTCATTTTAGAGAAGGTTACAACACCTTTCCGCAAGCTGGTGAATTTTGCATCTTGTCCGCCTATCTCGATAATAGTATCAATATCCGGGTCCAGATCCACGGCTGCCCGGGCATGTGCTGAAATCTCATCCATAATGCAATCAGCTCCGACGAGCTTACCTATGAATTTTCTTCCCGATCCTGTTGTTGCCACAGAAATGAAATCAAAGTGATGCCGGTATTCGTGTGAAATATGATCTATGGCTTCAAAAATACCCTGTGTTGCGATAATTGGCCGCCCGGCGGTGCGAGTATAAAGTCCGACTATTGGCGTAAAATCTTTATCAATGATAATAGCTTTCGTAGAAGTTGAGCCAATATCAATTCCCATATAGACTTCCGAAGAAGTGTTTTGTTGGGGTAATTGGTAAATATCAACTTCTATCGGTGTACCACCTGTGGAAACCGGAAAATCGTAGTGTTCCAGACCGTCAAAATCCGGGTAATCGCTCATGGTTAATTCCAAAGGATCATAAAAGTAATTCTTTTC
>CAYPTO010000237.1:0-2844 GCA_964413625.1 uncultured bacterium | reverse complement strand
ATATCGAGCCCCTACTTTTGCCCTTTGCCTGCCCTTCCGAAGCCTTGGCGTAGGAGGGTCCTTTGCCTTATAACTTGATCGGTCTCGGTTTTCCCGGACTTTTTAGCCGAAGCTTAATGTGATGAGATTTTTCTCCGCCTGACATATCATCTTCTTCGTTCCGCCCGGCAAACAAGCTTGAATCGAGATTGGCATTATCCGTCTTTAACGAATCACCTGCAAGGTAGGCAAAATATTCACTGATATTAGTTTCGATGGCTGAAATCCGTAATGCGCTTTTACTTGCAAAAGGTGTTCCCGGATGTTCAGAAACGACCATATGGTAATAGCGCAAAGTACTGTCTTTAGTGTTCTCGACCAAACTGAGTTCATAATCATATAACCAGGCAATTTTATACGTAATAAACGCACGATTTTTATTATCAATATCAGCGACTCTTAACATGTGCCTTAATGTATCAACGGCTTCTTTATATTTTCCGGCATCAATATACTGCCTTTCGATCTCGAATATTTTTTCTTGATTTTCATAGAATAGAATAGAATCTTGAGGCACACGATCTAAAATGATATCGGTAAGCTGTGATTCCGGAAATTTTTCCGTTAGTTCTTTTTTAATACTATCAGCCTTGATCTTGTCGCCTAATTCATATTCCCAAACATAAGATTGTGAGTAAAGCGCCTGAGGAACAGATGTGGTAAAATAGTACTCTTCCTCGATCTTTTTATAAATATCAAGAGCCGTATCTGGCATATTAAGATCAAAAAGAAAAAGACCGGCAAGACTGAAAAGCTGCCCGACATATTTGTTGCCTTCTTCAAGATAAGTGCTTAGCATAACTTCATATTTGTGATAATTGGACTTTGCAAGATTAACCAAGGAGTCAACACCCAGACTATCAAAGTTCACAGTGTCCGCAAGAAGTATTTCGCGCGACATAGCTTCACTAGCTGTGGAATCGGCAAGATACTCATAATGAACCCATGCACTGTCAGTTAATTGTGGAGATTTCTTAAGTATGTTTTCGAGATTTTTATTAAGATTTTTTAATTGCTTAATTTTTTTCAGGTACTCACTTGCCAGTTCACCTTCTTCACTTTGTCTGCGTTTTGTCTGGGCTTTTTTAAAGAAAAATTCAGAGGAATCAATGTTATTCACTTCATAGATATAATATATCCCCAAACGATACGCAGCACGAGCCCAAGCTTCCGAATCACGATTATTACGGTAGATCTTTTCGGGATCATCCACAATATATCGCAAATGTGAGATTGCTTCCGGAATATCATTATCTGTAAAATATATGCTCGCCTGCTCATAGATAATATCACCCCAGTATTTTGCAATACGGGAATCCTTTAAAGCTTTGGCGATCAATTCGTTAGCTTTCGTTTCGTCGCCAATGAGACGGTAGATTCGAATATATGCAATCTGTACGCGAGCGCGCTGTTCATCAAACTTAATATTCCTATTCGCTCGATCAACATATTTCAAAGCTTCTTCATATCTTTCATTTTCAACTAAAATCTCAACGGCTTCAAGGTACATATTACAGCGAGGTTCTTTGTCTGAGGCTTTATCCGCCGCTTGTAAAAAAGCGTTCAGAGCTTTTTCTTTATCGTTTTCCTGTAAAGCAAGATAGGCCATCAGACTATATGCTTCCGAGAAATAAGAGCGGTTGTTTGTATTTGATAAAAACTGCTCAATCAGATTATAAGCAATCGTCTTTTTATCCATTTGAAAGTAGCATTTTGAAATCCATAATTTAGCCTCAAAATAAAAGGGACTATCGGGATATTGAAGTGTCAGTTCTTCCAAATTACCTAATGCGCGCTCATATCGACCAAGCTGAAATTGGCAGACACTATTGTAGAACATGGCATCATCCACATAAGATGATTTGGGAAATTTACTTATGACCAATTCGGCCTGTGATGCAGCCTTATTCAGCGCAGAACGGGATTCCACACTCAACTGTTCTTTATCTTCTTCGTTATTGTATCTATCCTGAGCATCGTTAAAGTAAACTTTTGCGTTATAGAAAGTATTAAAATAAGCCGCTAAATTGATGCCGAATTTAGCAAAGAAATTTTCCTGTGCAGACATCAGTATCAAAGGAAGTAAGACCAGTATAAAGACGTAATAGATTTTTTTCATGCCATTTGATCGCTGCATATAAATAAAAGTTCCAAATTTGGGGATAAATTACGCACTTAGGATTAATAATCCACAGTGTTTTTAAAATTTTTCTTAATGCCGGCTATTCCCATATTTTTTTATGTTGATTCTTTTTTTTCACTTTGCTATTTGACTGATATCTAATTTATATGAAAAAAAGGTTCCGGATTCCGTTTGTTAAAATACGTTTTAACTGAGCATTAATTTTTCTGTGATCAAAATACCAACTTTTGCCATACCAATACCAAAAATAATGCCGCCTAAAATATCCGAAGGATAATGAACGCCGAGATAGATCCTTGCTATTCCAACAAAAAATGCAAAGATAAACATGGGTATGGCAAGAAAAGGTGTAAAATATGCAATGATCATGGCGACCAGAAAAGCTGTTGAAGTATGACCTGATGGAAATGAAAACTCATCCAGAGGATAAACCATATTCTTTACTTCCTGATGGACATTGAAGGGCCTTATTCGTCTAATAGTATTTTTTAGTATTCGGTAGATCGGTAATTCAATGGAAAAAGCGATCATAGTGATATATAGTGCAGGTTTAAAAAGATCATGTTTTGAAAAATACAGATAGACCAGATACAGCCAATAGAAATATCCGTCACCGATAAAAGAAATTATTCTAAAAATTACGGGAAGCACCGTATTTCGAC
>CAYPTO010000236.1:0-2865 GCA_964413625.1 uncultured bacterium | reverse complement strand
TGATATTTGGGAAAAGAAATTTAGTCTTCAATGTCTTGAAATTGAACCCTATTTACTTGATAGATACGGTACAATCGGATATCAAGTAACCTTTATTGCAAGTTCGAATGATAATTATATGGCTGGTGTCGACAAACCCAATATCTACCTCTACCCCACAAAGAAAACCCGCATGACGGTTTCGCTTGATCTTCCCGAAGGTGGAAAGGTCACCGAATCAATTCCTGACTATCCCAAAAAATGGAAAAACATTCGCGTCAAACCCGATGGAACGATCAATAATAAGTATGATTTTCTATTCTATGAAGCGGATCTTCCCGGTAATTGGCTGTATAACGAGGGTTGGATCATCGCGCAAAAAGAACTAAAATTCTTTTTCGAAATGAATTTGCGCGATTATGGATTTAATAAAAAAGAGATCGCTGATTTTATTGAATATTGGATCCCTAGATTGAAAGATAAACCTTATTACATTATGTATCCTCAACATACAGCCAAGATTAACAGCATTGTACCCTTAAAGATCAATAAAAATGTGGATTCGCTTTTGCGATTGTTTTATTTCATTGAAGGAAGTGACAATAACATGAGCTTGAAAAAAACACAGATCCCCGATTTTAAACGAAATGGATTTGTCGTCACGGAATGGGGAGTGTCGTTGGAGTAACTGGGGATTGGTAACTGGTGACTAGAAAATATTTAATTTGGAATTATTTTAATTCGATGTGTAGGGAACAGGCATGCCTGTTCCTTTTATACAAAAATCAACTTGTTATCCTGATAACCCCCAAAACGTCATCCCGGAAAGTTTGCCGTTGGCAAACTTATCCGGGATCTCATCTATTGATCTTTCATTTCAATTTCCGAGTACCCAAACTATTTAGATCCCGGATCCATGCTACGCCTACGGCTTCGCCATGGCGAGCACGTCCGGGATGACATTCTTTTATTTTTTGTTATCATATTTCATCATTCAACAACAAATTGACAAAAATTTGCATTTATTCATTGATTTTTTTCTATTAAACCGAATAATGATTTATTACATTATCGCAAGTTCCAGTCGGAATGAGTAATACATGGGAAAACCCTGAAAATCAAACATAAAGCGACGAAGAACCACATGAACGCAAAACTTATTTTAGAGAATGGTATGAGCTTCGAGGGGAAAGCCTTCGGTGCACCTGTTTCCACCTCCGGCGAGGTGGTTTTTAATACAGGTATGGTGGGTTATCCCGAAGCGCTGACTGATCCGTCCTATTACGGACAGATCCTTACATCAACCTATCCCTTGATCGGGAATTATGGTGTGCCTAATGAAACTGAGGAAGTTATTACCAAACGCCACTGGGAATCACCTCGTATTCAGGCTTTCGGTTTTATTGTCGCAAATCTTTCCGATGTTTACTCTCACTGGGATGCGGACATGAGCCTGGATGAATGGCTTAAAAAAGAAGGTATTCCCGGCATCACAGGTATTGATACCCGAGCCCTGACAAAAGTTCTGCGTGAAAGCGGCACCATGCTGGGCAAGATTGTTGTAGATGGACAAGATGTAGATTTTTATGACCCTAATAAAGATCTCTTGATTGAAAAAGTTACGGTCAAAGAACCCATTGAACATGGAGAAGGTGACAGAACTATTCTTCTTCTTGATTTTGGCTGCAAGAACAGCATTATCGCCAATGTGGTCAGGCGTGGTTTTAAGGTCATTCAAGTACCTTACAATTATGATTATTCAAATTTAAAATATGACGGGATTGTCCTTTCAAGTGGCCCCGGTGATCCGGCGCAATACACATTCATGACCGATAAGATCAAAGCATTCATGAAAGAACGCAAACCCATGCTGGGTATTTGTCTCGGACATCAGTTACTGGCGCTTACGGCCGGAGCTAAGACCTATAAATTGGGATATGGTCACCGTTCTCAGAATCAGCCGGTTATCGATCGATTGAGTTCACGCGCTTATGTGACCACACAGAATCACGGTTATGCTGTTGATACTAAAACCATCCCCACGGGTTGGGTCTCATGGTTTGAGAACTTGAATGATGGAACAAATGAAGGTTTGTGGCACAAAAACTTACCGATACTTTCCACCCAGTTCCATCCGGAAGCCATGCCCGGTCCGGTGGATACGGGATTTATTTTTGACGAATTTAAACGCTGTTTCTAATCAGGGAAGAACATGATTAAAAAGATCAAAAAAGTTGTTATTTTGGGCTCTGCAGCCATCAAGATCGGTGAAGCGGGTGAGTTTGATTATTCCGGTTCTCAGGCAATTAAGGCATTGAAAGAAGAAGGTGTAAAAACTGTTCTGATCAATCCCAATATTGCCACGATCCAGACCTCGGATTATCTTGCCGATAAGGTTTATTTGCTTCCGGTCACCGTTGATTTCGTTGAAAAGATTCTGAAAAAAGAGAAGCCGGATGGAATACTGCTCAGTTTCGGTGGTCAAACGGCTTTGAACTGCGGACTTGAATTATACGATAAAGGTATTTTAAAAAAACATGGTGTAACAGTTTTAGGTACACCTGTTGAAACTATTCGTAACACGGAAGATCGCGAAAAGTTCAATCGTTCTTTAGATGAAATCCAAGTTTCTTATCCCAAAAGTAAAGCAGTGGGATCTATAGAAGAAGCACAGGCTTTCGCTGAAGAGATCGGCTATCCGGTTATGATGCGTATTGCTTATGCTTTGGGTGGACTGGGATCTGGCGTCTGCCGCGATGAAAAACAATTGCTGGATCGTGCCGGGAAGGCATTTTCATATACATCTCAAATATTAATTGAAGAATGGCTCGGCGGCTGGAAAGAAGTCGAATACGAGGTCGTTCGCGATAGATATGATAACTGTAT
>CAYPTO010000235.1:0-2866 GCA_964413625.1 uncultured bacterium | reverse complement strand
CAACAACACCATAATTACTTTGTGCTTTTGTTTTTCTATAAACTCTATATCCCGTAAAAACACCACTTTCGTCAGCTGTCCATTTTAAACTCACGCTATCGGACTTACTTTCAACAGAGAGCAAGGTCGGTCTTGGTGCCGAGGAATTAAGAATATTATTATATCGGATCGGGACATATGCCGTGATATCGCTCAAACGCCAGGTATAATAGCGTGCCGCCCAACCGGGAGTTCCACTTGCTGTTTCTTCTACCTGAACCAATTTACCATCCGCGGTCCATTCAACGACCATACGAATATGAGATCCTGCTTTATTTGTTGCATCGGCCGGTAAAAGATCATTGTAAGATGATAATTGTGATGAGCAACCACTGATCGTCGATGTTCCATATTTATGGCTTGCTTTCCAACAAACCGAAACAAACCCCGAGCAATCTGCTCCTACTGAATGACCCCAGTCCACAGAAGACGTGTTGACATCACCAGCATATAGACCGTCTGCAATACCCGCATCAAACTGTGCTACCGTACTCCAGCCGCCCCATTTATAGGGTATGCGAGTATTTTGTCCAACCACTACCCATTGGGGTGTTGTGATCGTTGATGTTGTTCCAATATTTGCTGCAGTGGCCGTCCAGGTATGTGTGACATATTCATTACCTATTGCAAGAGCTTCCGAGCGGGTAACTGCTGCATCCGTTTTTTTAGCAAAAATAGGTGATCCCTGTACAGGTTCGGCCTCGGCAAATTGATTAAAATGATAGATCTCTGAAAATTGTTCGGGATAATCATTTTCCGTTTCATCGTTTTTAACAAAGCGCCATTCTAAAATATGGATACCGTCCTTGGATGACAGCATATGATACAGTTCGCCTTGTTCACCCACGGAAAATTCTTTGAAAATATAGGTAAATTGCTGATTGGGTAAATGAAGTGTATTAAGAATTTTACCTTCATTATTGATCAGCAGTATATTTCGCTGAACGGCAAGCGGGACATGAGAGGTGATCGTTTCGGCATAGATATAATGATCGTTTTCGGGAGTAGAACCGATATAATCGACAGACCCAATTTCCGGAACATTTATTGTATAGAAGCTTGAACCAATCATTACATTCAGTGATGATGGCAAGGTCCTTGTGACACTTATCTCGGGTGTTTGCTCTTTATTTAGAGATAATGTTGCGCATTGAACTTTTCCGTTTCTATGTGACGCTTGTAAATTTCCGTTTTGTATCGTTAATCCCGAGAACATATCCTTTGGATCATCCAAATGCGAAATAAGCTTTATTGTATTATTCTTTTTTACATAAATGTTTTGTGGATGCAGCAGATAAAGAACATCATGATCTTTGTAAAAATCAATTATATGTGTATCGGTCAATTTTTCTGACTCGATACTTCTGTTGTCGTAAAATGTTTTCAATTCTTTATTTTCGGTATCAAAAATGGTAATACCATCTTTCTGCACCTGAAAAGAAAGTGGACCGGTTTGTAAACCGGGATAAGATTCATGGCGCACTTCGTTACTTGCTTCTCCCCATGGGACAAAAAGCAATTCACTAACTTGCATGCCGGCAAGAGCCAAAGATAGTGTGCATAGGGTAATTATAAGTAGTGTTTTTAGAACATTTTTCATTTTTAATTTAATCCTCTGTTTACTAATTTACATCGCAGGGCAAATATACTATATAAAAACCGAGGTTAATATGAAATTGATTAGTTTGTTGGGGCTTTTGGTACTTTTATTCATAGCTTGGCTCATTTCTTATCATAAGGATAAAGTGAATCTGCGTACCGTGTTGTGGGGACTTTTTCTTCAATTCCTATTCGCTTTGATCATTTTACAAAAATCTGCGGTCAGTTGGATCGGTATGGCGATCTTTGCCATGTTGTTGATTATATATGTTTTCCGTGATATCATTAAAGCCGCATGGCCAAAATTTATCTGGATCGCCGGAATCGTACTTGGTGCAGCTATGATCTCTGTGATTTTTTTCTTTTTGATGAAGGTCATTCCCGTTTCATTAATCTTCCTGTTTATCCTTGTGATCATGCTGGTCAATAAATATTTCATTAAATATGAATCCGTAAAGCCCTATTTAAGTGCAATTCTTATCGTATCAATTTTTACCGCTCCTGCCGCTTTAGGTATTTATGGACAAGAGATTTTCCAAACCTTTTCAGACGGTGTAGCCAAATTCTTAAGTTTGTCACGCTATGGAGCCGAATTTCTTTTTGGCAATTTAGCCAGACCGGAATATTTCTTTCCACAGAATACAGCCTGGCCCGGTTTTGGTTATCTTTTTGCCTTTGTTGTCTTACCCACGATCATCTTTTTCGGTGGATTTATGGCCATCCTTTATCATTATGGAATCATGCAAAAATTAGTTGAAACCATGGCAAAATTCATGAGTTGGACCATGGGAACAAGCGGTGCAGAGACCCTCTCTTGTTCTGCAAATATTTTCGTCGGACAAACGGAAGCACCTTTATTGATCAAACCTTTTTTAAATGAAATGACCGAGTCCGAACTGTTGACCGTTATGGTCGGTGGATTTGCTACGATCGCAGGCGGTGTGCTCGCAGGATATATTGCCATGGGTGTGGATGCAGGTCACTTGGTCGCTGCTTCGGTCATGTCCGCCCCGGCTGCGTTGGTCATGGGCAAAATCATTTACCCTGAGATCAAGGAATCAAAAACTCTCGGTATGGTCAAAATGCCGCAGATGGAACGGGCACAAAATGTACTCGGAGCCTTATCAAACGGAATTACAGATGGATTAAAGCTTGCCGTAAACGTGGGTGCCATGCTCTTGGGGTTCATCGCTGTTATGGCGGTCCTTGACTCCGGTATCAATTGGTT
>CAYPTO010000234.1:0-2871 GCA_964413625.1 uncultured bacterium | reverse complement strand
GATCTTTGATCATATTTTGATGTACAACTATTTTTGCCATTAGATCTGTTCCTATACGTATTTTAGTTTATGTAATTTATCGGCGAGCTTTTTACTTAATTTTTCAGAATCGCCTTTCCATTTTTCATTTGTCGTATTTGTGGGAGGCGGAAAGATCTTTAAAACTTGAGTGGGTGAGCCGTTCAAGCCGTAATGCATTTCATTTCTATCTTCAAGATCCTTAAAAGTAATGCGGGGAATAGGGCGATCTGAAGTTGTTAATTTAAGTTTAAAGGAAGGTAGTCTGGGCTGATAGATATCTTTTTCTACAGTAATGAGGCAGGGGAGAAGCACTTCCTGTATTTCCACCGATTCGGCCATATTCATTTCGACCACAATGGATGTTTCTTTGATCTCGTGGATACGACGGACATTGGCAACGTGAGGAATACCAAGATATTCTGCTATTTCCGGTCCAACTTGAGCCGTATCGCCGTCGGTTGTCATTTTACCGCAAATGATCAGATCATATTGGCCCATTTGGGTAATTCCTTGCGATAGGGCATAAGATGTTGCCAAAACATCAGCTCCGGCAAATTTGCGATCGGTCAACAAACACCCTTTATCGACACCCATCATATAGGCTTCTTTGATCACCGCTTCCGCTTGCGGCGGGCCCATTGTGATCACAGAAACATTTGCTTTATTATCTTCTTTTAAACGAACAGCTGTCTCAATGGCATAAAGATCATAAGGATTCATTTTAGAATCAATGCCGTCGCGTTTCAACACACCTGTTTTTTCGTCAATCTCAACTTCCGCGGTGCCCGGTACCTGTTTAATACAAACCGTAATATTCATGCGTCTCCTCATTTTAATTCAACTTTAATAATAACATAATCAAGCCCTAAATTCCATAAAAATATCTATTTGATCTTAATATTGGCATATTAAATAAACTTGAAAAACTTTTGGTTAATTACTGTTGGTTTTAATAGATTTATGTATGAACTAAAATATAAGGAGAGCTTCATTATGATGAAGAAAATTGTTAGCGCTATTTTGATACTAAGTTTTGTATTCGTGCTTGCAACTGAATTCCAGACCAACTCTTATGACATGGGTTATAATCATGGAAAAAGTGATGGCAAAAGAGATGCCAGCTGGTTATGGGTTTTTGCTGGTTTGGGATGTAACTGTATAGGAGCAGCTGTTGCCTATTTCGTACCGGGTGATGTTCCCTCAGAAAAAATTGTAGGCATGGGTGCCGAATACAGCATGGGCTATGCCGATGCCTATATTAAAGCTAAACGTTGGCGTCAGGTTATGTGGGCCGCAATAGGAATGGTCATTCAATCTACCATTGGCGGAGGCGCTGTCGCTACCACCGGGACTTAACCGGAGATAATAATTCTAGAATGTCCACAATACTGTGGGCATTCTTTTTTTCTATGAAAAATTATGAAACATAAGATTATTATTATTATTTGTTTGTTCTCGATCGCATATTCTATTGTTCCGGGCTCAGTGATTTACTTTGAATATCAGAAAGAGAAAAATGGGAGTAAGCAAGAATCTGCATCGGTTTATCATGTTCCATACATTGGGTCATATATATTTGTCAATGAGCCGATTATTCAAAACATTAAAATGATCTCTGAGAGCTTGCTGTACTATTATCCCCAAAAAAATATAGCACTTATCATGAACAATCCGGACGCTTTGATCTCTACAACGCCTGTCCAATTATTTACCAATACAGGGTCCGAGGACCAGGGTCTAGGTGATATGGGTTTTTCCCTTAAAGAATATGAATTAAAACGTGATACCTTGATCAAAACCTGGGAATTAAAGGGTAAAAAGAAAAAAGAATATATCCGCATAGACGTATTTTCAAAAGATCAGGAAATAATTAAAACGCGGAGTTATAATAACGATAATTCTATGATCAAAGAAGTAAATTTTAGAAATTGGATTAAGATAAATAATTATGCATATCCCCTGGAAATTGAGATCCTGGAAAACAATGACACGAACAAATACACCTTCTGGGGAATTAAAGAACTGGATGCTTTGCCGGATTCCCTTATGAACAAATTTAGCTTACCTGAAAATTGCGATATTCATGAATATACTTTCTAAACAGCTCCTTATATCTCTGATTTTGATTCTTTCCGGCTCACTGTGGGCTCAAAATGATGTTGAAGTTATAAATGATCATTATTTCAATACAGACATTTATACTAAAAAATTTGCAAACAGAAAGATCACGACAAAACTGGAGAAGGACAAAGATGCACCTTTTATAGCTAATCTATTTATGGAAGCGGTCTATATTTATAAGGATTATATTTCTCCACAAGATATGGATGTATGTACGTTTCATCCAAGTTGCTCCGAGTACGCGTTTCTATGCTTAAAACATCAATCTTTCCCTGAGGCAATATTGAATACAGGTGATCGCCTGATGCGCTGTTACAGTGCAAATTATATTTACTATAAGAGAGATGAGGTCACAGGATTGAGTGAAGATTACCCGGATACAACGAAATGAAAAAGGCTATTTTGATCATATTTCTATGTTTTGTATTTGCTCATGCAAATGAGTTGCCTGCTTATATCGCAAAATATGATAAAGATCTGGCTATTGAGCTTTATCAAAATGAATTATTGGAAAATAAAGGATCCGGTACTGTTTATAAAGCTCTTGCCGACCTATATAATCAAACCGGGCAGATTGGTCTGGCGGAGGATTGTTATCGTCATTTGCTCAAAATTGAGAACGGATCTCAAGATATTTACCGTTCTTATCTTGAGTTTTTACTTCAAAATCAAGATTATAGTAAATTAAGATCAATTATCAGGGATAATGGATTTTCTCAGGACTGGAGC
>CAYPTO010000233.1:0-2897 GCA_964413625.1 uncultured bacterium | reverse complement strand
GAGAGGGAATTTTATCTTCAAAACCTATAAATTCCCAAGTACCTTCTTCAGGTTTCTGAAAACAGCTACAGAGAATAAGTATTGTGAACAGACTTAAGGCCAACAGACGAATATTTTTCATGTTTTTACCTAATAAGTATTAGTGTTAATAAATAATATAGATTGAAATTCCCGATTTATCAAGGATGAAAATAAAATCCCCCATAAACAAAAAGCGGTCGTTGAACATGTGTTCTGTACGACCGCTGTTATGGCGGGACTGACGAGAGTCGAACTCGCAACTTCCGGCGTGACAGGCCGGTGCTCTAACCAGTTGAACTACAGCCCCTGTTAATAAGCCCGTTATTATACGGTTTAACGGATAATTAGTCAATACAATTTTTTTCATTTTTTATATTTTTTACATTCTCCTTTATAATATTCTTAAATCCTAATAAACTGATCCTATCTCGACACGAAAGGTTGGACTTCCTACAAAGCTCTCGTCCCTCCGGGACTTACATTTCAAACCTTACCCCTCACGTCTTACGTTTTACATCTTATGCCTTACTCCTCACGTCTTACGTTTTACATCTTATGCCTTACTTCTCACGTCTTACGTCTCACGATTCACGCATGCCCTTTGAAACCTTGGTATAGGGAGGTCTTTCATTTTTTCTTTGCTTTTCTTAATCCATATTGTATTTTTATATGATACACATACAGGAGGAAACTAATGAACTACCAATTAGATTATCTTAAAACGATGCCTGAAATTTTTGCCGATGCCCTGCTCGGAGGAACTGATCGTAAATTATTAAATGTCAAACGGAATAATGAATGGGTAAGTTTTACCTATCAAGATGTTAACGACACTATCCAGCGGATCGGATTTGGATTTTACGCATTGGGATTAAAACAAAAAGACAGAGTGGGGATCCTGTCGGAGAACCGTCCGGAATGGAATATGACCGATTGGGCATGTGCTCATTTTGGCTTGACTACAGTTCCGATTTATCAAACGTCTATTCCAAAACAAATTGAATTTATTCTTAATCATGCAGAGGTCAAGATCCTGATCGTTAGTTCTAAGGAACAAGCTGAAAAGGTCATCTTGATTAAAAGTGCTTTAAAATCCTTAAAGTACATGATTGTTTTGAATGATGAAAAATTTGATGACAAATGGATCATTTCATGGGAAAATCTTTTGAAAAAAGGTGATATTGCCAAAGCAGCGTCTAAAACCTCTATGCAAGAAATCGCAGCTAAGATCAAACCGGAAGATCTTTATAGCATTGTTTATACATCAGGAACATCCGGAGATCCAAAGGGCGTAATGATTTCACAATTCAATATGGCTGCTAATGTTCAACAATCGCAAGCCGTTCTTGGATTTCAAAAAGATAAAAAATGGCTATCCTTTTTACCGCTTAGTCACAGCTTTGAGCGGGTGACCTCATTATTCAGCACATGGATTGGTGCGGAAATATATTTTGCCGAAAGCATTGCAAAGGTAGCGGAAAACCTTAAAGAGGTTCAACCGCAATATATGACCACAGTTCCCCGCCTGCTTGAAAAAGTCTATGCCGCCGTTCAGGAACAGATCGCAATCGGTTCGCCCGTCAAACAAAACATCTTCCACTGGGCACAGAATGTCGGACACGATGTGGTTTCTAAATATCTGTCCTTTAATAAAAAGCCAAAAGGGCTGCTTGCTTCCAAATATTCTTTGGCAAAAAAACTGGTTTTTCATAAGATCGGTAATATCTTCGGTGGTGATTTCATTCAATGCGTCAGCGGTGGTGGTCCTTTGTCTGAAGAAGTCGGTGAATTTCTGATGGCTGCAGGTATCAGTATTATTGAAGGATACGGACTGACAGAAATGAGTCCTGTAACTCATGTCAATACTGTTGACCATATTAAATGGGGAACGGTTGGAAAAGCACTCCCCGATGTTATTACCAAGATCGCAGAAGACGGTGAGATCCTCCTTAACGGACCAAATCGCATGGAAAAATATTTTAATAATCCCGAAGAGACCGCGGAAGCCATCGACAAGGACGGGTGGTTCCATACCGGTGATATCGGGTTTGTAGATGAAGAGGGTTTCTTAAAGATCACAGATCGTAAGAAAAACATTATCGTGACCGCAGGCGGAAAAAATATCGCGCCGGCTGCTGTTGAACGAGAGATCTGTGCTTCGAAATTTGTTGATCAGGCTGTGGTCGTCGGTGACCGCAGAAAGTATCTTGTAGCTATTCTTGTCCCTGCACTTGATATTTTTACCAAATGGGGTAAAATGCAGGATCCGCCTATTAAATTAGCCACCTATGAAGATATTGTAAAATCCAAAGAAGCTGAAAGACTCATCAAAAAAGAACTTGATGCCCATCAACAGGATCTGGCTCGTTATGAACAGATCAAGTATTTCTTTATTGCCCCTCAACCCTTTGCCATTGAAACCGGTGAACTAACGGCAAGTATGAAGATCAAGCGAAAAGCGATCATCGAAAAATACAGTAAAGAGATCGAAGAACTCTACAATAACTAGCAGCCCAATTTATAGGAGTCTATCATCAAATATTCAATAAATTACATCAAAACCATGCCCGAAATTTATTTGGATGCATTGGCCCAGGGGCCGGACAGAAAGCTCTACAATTATAAGATCGGCGATGAGTGGAAAAGCTATACCTATCAGGAAATTTATGACCTGCTTCCCGATCTGGGATTCGGATTACGGTCACTTGGCATAAAAGCTAAAGACAAAATTGGGATCCTATCGGAAAATCGTCCCGAATGGTGTATGTTCGATTGGACTTGTTCTCATTTTAATTTTGTTTCAGTTCCCGTTTATCAAACCTCCATTCCAAAACAGATCGAATATATCCTCAATCATTCCGAATGTAAGGTTGTGG
>CAYPTO010000232.1:0-2942 GCA_964413625.1 uncultured bacterium | reverse complement strand
AAGGGATTGATCTTGGAAAGGTTACTGCCGTAACAGAAGGTTATAAACCAAAAATTTCAATATCCGATTTTGAAATTTTTAGAAAAGCCGACGAAAAAGATATTGATATTCTGAAAAAAAACAGGGAAGACGAAGAAGATATTCTTGCCCAAAGTAAAGCCAAGATAAAAGAATTAGGTTTGGTAATGAAGCTAATGGATGTAGAATATCAACTTGACCGAAAAAAACTATCCTTTTATTATACAGCTGAAGAACGCGTTGATTTTCGCGAGCTGGTTCGTGTTTTGGCCGGTATGTTTCGGACGCGTATTGAAATGAGACAGATCGGTGTTCGCGATGAGACCAAACGCCTAAGTGGTGTAGGTTCTTGTGGTATGCCATTGTGTTGTGGGGCTTTTCTTGAAAAATTCGAGCCTGTCAGCACACAAGTGGCAAAAGATCAAAGTTTGCCAATGAATCCGCTAAAACTAAGCGGACAATGCGGAAAGCTAAAATGCTGTCTTTTATACGAGCATGGTTTTTACCTTGATGAACTAAAAAAATATCCTCCGGTGGGCGAACCTTTATTAAAAAATCAACGAAAAGGCTATATCCAGAAGATTGATATTTTTACAAAAACCGTAACCTGTGATTTTGAAGATGATACCCGTGAATTTATTCCCCTTGAAGAGATCGGGGATTATTTGCGTGACGCCCAAAAGAAAGGATTGAAAAAATTGGCTACAGTTCTTCATGATATAATGGGCGAAGATGCACATGATCTTAAAAAGATAGAAGATAAATAACCCAAGATTAAAGAATAAAGTATAAAGATAAAAAATGGGGCGAATAATTATTTGCCTTTTTTATATATGTGATTTAAAAGAAAGGGATTTCCTTTTCTTTAATTTTATTACTTTAGTCTTTTATCTTTTGCGGAGCCTTTGTACTTTTCACCATGTATGGAGTAATCATATGTTAAGTATAGGCGTAACGGGTGGTTTAGGCACCGGAAAATCTGCAGCCATAAAAATATTTTATGAACTTGGTGCAAATATCTTGAATGCTGATGATATAGCAAAACATATATTGAATGCGAATCGGGATATCATAAAAAAGATCAAAAATACTTTTGGTGACGATTGTTATATTGATGGTGAACTGCAAACTGCCGTACTGGCCGCCCGAGCCTTTGACGTGCCTGAAAATCTTAAAAAATTAAATGATATTAGTCATCCTGCGCTTAAACAGCATTTGGAAAAGTATATTGCAGCAACCCGTGCTATCCCCGGTGTTTTAATGATTGAAGCAGCTATCTTGCTTGAAGCCGGATACGAAAATATTTTTGATCTGGTGTTGTTGATTACGGCTGATGAAAACTTACGCATACAAAGAGCAATTGACAGAAAAAATATTTCAAAAGAAAACATTAAAAAACGTATTGCGCTTCAAATGCCGGAATCCGAAAAGCGTAAATATGCCGATTTTATTATTGAAAATAACGGAAATAAAGATGAATTAAAAAAAGCATGTAAGAAATTCTGGGAAGAGATTAGCCGTAAATAATAATTTAACGGACAACTAATTTTTTATTCCCCGCTCCGGATTTTTACCGAATAAGAATATTATTCCCACCACACATAAAACTCCCAAAGCTAAACTGATAAATACAGGCAATCCTAAGGCCGTTGGGATCATACAGACAACAATACTCACGCCGGCAATCGGCAGAGCATAGCCGAGCTGTGTGTTGACATGTGCAAGATGGTCACACCCCGCCCCCATGGATGACAATATGGTTGTGTCGGAAATAGGAGAGCAATGATCTCCAAAGATTGAACCTGTTAGAACGGCACCGATATTCATATATAAATAAACCGGATCGGGTGACACGGCATATGCCAGCGGTATAGCCAGGGGCATAAGAATTCCCATCGTACCATAGGATGTGCCGGTCGCAAATGAAATAAGCGAGCCCATGATAAAAATGATCGCGGTTAAAAGAAAAGCCGGAATCTTTCCGCTGATTATTCCAACAAGATAATCTGCTGTCCCCAATTTTCCAACAATGCCACTTAACGACCAGGCAAGCACAAGGATCGTTACCGTAATTACCATACCGCCGGCTCCCTTGATCCAGGTATTGATGGCATTTTTCAAGGAATAGATCTTTTGACGCCATCCCATGTAAATAGCGATCATGCTGGCGAAAATAGCTGACTGGGTCAAGGCAATACTGGCGTTTGATTCCGCAAAACATTCTCTTAGAAACGTAAATGAAAAACCATGAGAGACTGCGTTGATAAGCTCAGAATTACCGGAAGACAAAATATTTTGATATCCATTATAAAACAAAGCAATAAAGGCTCCTATGATAAGGGTTAACACCGGAACCAGAGCATTGGATATCTTTAATTTGGTCTTTTTTGAGACCGCCAGCTTTTCGGTATCAACTGCGGACATGACATTTGCATTGTCGGCAAAGACCTTTCCCTCGAGATAAGCGCGTTGCTCGGCTTTAAGCATGGGCCCAAAATCCCGACGCCATTTGGCGCTGATGAAAACAAAAGCTAACACCAGTAAGCTGTAAAAACGATAGGGGATAGTGTTAATGAATACACTATAAGCATTAACATCAATTCCCAGTGCCATATAACCCTGTTTGATCAATCCGAGTTCATACCCGATCCATGTGGAAATCAAAGCGATACCGGCAATAGGAGCGGCGGTTGAATCAATAATAAAAGCCAATTTTTCGCGAGAGACTTTCATTTTATCGGTTACCGGACGCATGATAGGTCCAACCGTAAGAAGATTGGCATAATCGTCAAAGAAAATAAAAACACCCATGAGCCATGTATATACCTGAGCAGTAGCGGCAGAGCGTGCGCTTTTGGATAATTTTTCGGCAATAGCACGCGTGCCGCCCATCACCGAAATCAATGCGATTAATCCGCCGATCG
>CAYPTO010000231.1:0-2953 GCA_964413625.1 uncultured bacterium | reverse complement strand
ATTGGATTGTAGATCAGGTGAAAATGAAAATCTGGCATCTGCTGTTGCTGCGATCTCAAACGGTTTTAATGTATCCTCAAATACGGCAAGTGCGATCGTTATTCTAAAACCCGGAATGATCCGGGATAGGGGATTGATCTTTGGAAAGGTTTATTATGATACGAACGGCAACTTCATGCATGATCACAATGAAGAAACCATTAAAGGCGTCGAGATCATTTCTGAAGACGGTATTCGCGTGCTTACCGATGAATACGGTAAATACTCAATTCCCAATGTTCGCATGGGCGATCATATTCTTATGGTCAATCAAAAGACATTACCGACGAATACACATATTGTACTTTCTTCAAGTGATTTCCTTGGCGATGAAACAACTCGTCTGGTGAAAATGACTCAAAGCGGTATCGCAAAAGCTAATTTTATTATTGGAAATACTGATGATCAGAATACTCCTGAAGAAAAACCCCCTGGAGTCAATTCCGAAAAGAGAGTGACGGGCAATAAAACACAAAGTAATAAAATGAAGAAGAGCGAGAGTTTTGCTGCACCTGATGGAGAGTTACTTTGGTTTACACTTAAAGAAGCACTATTTGATGTCGGTTCTGCCAGGTTGAAACCTATTGCAATACCCATGCTTAATAAATTGGGTAAATTGCTTGTCCGCTATAATGACCTAACTATCAAAGTTGAAGGTTTTACAGATAATGCCGGTAGTAATATGCTAAATAAAATCATCTCCTTAAATCGTGCAAAAGCCGTCAAAGATCATATAATAAATAATTATTCGATCTCACCTGAACGCATTGTAACCATAGGACATGGAAAGGCGTTTCCTATTGCAGACAATAGCTCTGCTGTCGGTCGGTCTTTAAACCGGCGAGTTGAAATTACGATCATGGCTCAAAAATCAAAAAAAGTGAATCGCAAAGTAATGAAAATGATCAATGCGATTAAAGATGAAGTAGAAAAAACAAATAGTGATGGTGTTACAAAAAGCAGTAACGCAAAGAGGAAATAAGATCCTTGAAACAGGTCACATTTAAAATAGTCCGGATACTCCTCATTCTTGCCCTTAGCATCATGGGCTTGAATGCTCAAATGCTGATATTGAGCCCGGAAGAAAACAGTGTGACAAATCTTCATCATATTGCCGTGACTGTTATGGGAAAACCATCTGCAGAAACAAAATTATATTTAAACAATGAATTTATAGCTCAGGGAGAGATCAGAGCAGATGGCCAATACGATTTCCTTAACATTTCAGCACCTGATGGTCCGGTTTTATTACGAGTTGAATCAATTGGTGCAGCAGAACGTTTATATGTCGCTGAAAGAACCATACATGTATTAGGTCAGCCCGACGATATTCTCCCATATGATAATAATATAAAGTTAGCGGCTGATGGGAAGTCTACAAAACTTCTTAAATTCGAGATAAAAGACGAATGGGGTTATTCGCTTAGCTATGTAAAACTTGCAACCATTGACATAACAGACGGATCCATACTTAACGAGGATCTTGATAAACGTACACCGGGAATTCAAGTACCGGTTAAAGATGGCATCCTTGAGATTACAATTAAATCACCGTCTGAGGCAACAAGAGCCGTTCTTGAATTTGAGGTTATGGGACATCCTTTCCAAATTCCGGTTCGTTTTACAACACCACAGGAACCGTTTATTTTTCTTGGCTCAACCAGCGGTGGTTTATCTAACTATCAGGCATTCCCTGAAGATGAAAATCAGCCCGCAGTGGAAGAATGGCGACAAAATTCAGGATCTATCTTTGGTCAGGATATGATGTATGGTGGACGAGTCGCTTTTTATGCAAAAGGGAGTATTTTTGATAAATTTCTTCTGACAGGATCTTATGATTCCAAACGCAATTATAAAGATCAATTTTATCAGGATATCGATCCTTCGGAACAATATGCCGTTTATGGCGATGCCAGTACCTTGGAATACGATGCACAAACCCAGTCTGAATTATTTGTAAAGTTAGAGCATAATGAATCGTCGATCATGTTCGGTGATTACGATACGGATCTGGGTAAAAGCGAGTTTACAGCATACAATAGAACTTTTAATGGATTCACGGGCAAATTACAGGGCTCGTCACAATCCCTGACCGGATTTATAACACTTACGGATCAGAATATGCAATTGGATGAGATCCGGGGTGAAGGAATTTCGGGCTATTATTATCTATCTAAAACAAATGTAACGGAATTATCCGATAAGATCATGATCCAAACACGCGATCGATATCATTCCGAAGTCATATTAAAATCTCAAGATCTAACAAGATACCAGGATTATACGATCAATTATGAAGACGGATCAATTATGTTCAAGCAACCGATCGCAAGCATTGATGCCGATGGAAATCCTATTACTATTGTTATTTCCTATGAATATAAGAGCGGTAAAAGAGAAGCCCTCATTGCCGGAGCAAGTTACAATGCTACCTTATTTAAAAAACTCAAACTTGATGCTATTGCAATAACTGAAGAAAGGGAATCATCCAATTATTGGTTATATGGCGCAAACGCCACACTACCATTGTTTAAGTGGCTTTCAATAAAAGGTGAATATGCCGGTTCGATCACACCGGAGCTAAATGATACAAGTTCAGCAGGAAAGGCTTACAAAGCCGAATTACAGTTTAAACCGGCAAAAGAGTTTGTGGTCAATGCATATTATCGAACTGTGGATTCATCATTTGTCAATCAATCTCAAACCGGAAGATCAAGCGAGACAGGTTCAAAGAAATACGGATTAAAGGCTCTGCTTGGAAATGATAAAACCGGCGTATTAAGCTCAGAATACTATCAGCAATTAAATAAACAGGGAACTGTCAACGAAAATAGTGCCGAAGTGTTTAATGTTTCGTATCAACGGGCATTTGGATCAAAAATGAATGTTAAGCTTGCCTATGAAGATGCGAGAA
>CAYPTO010000230.1:0-2956 GCA_964413625.1 uncultured bacterium | reverse complement strand
TTGACCTATTGGTAAAAGCGTTACAAAAAGAATTTAAGATCATTGAATTGAACGCCAAGATAAATGAACATGTCAATAAAGAAGTCAACCGCCAGCAAAGAGAATTCCTATTGCGCGAACAATTGGAAGCTATCAAGAAAGAACTTGGCGAATCGGATGAAGATGAAGCCGATGTGGTAGAGATGAACAAGAAGCTTGATAAAGTAAAGCTGACACCTGAAGCCAGAAAAACCGTGGAAAAAGAAATTGAACGGCTTGCCCTGATGGCACCTTATTCGTCTGAATATACCGTTAGCAAAAGCTATATTGATTGGATACTTGACCTTCCCTGGGGTAAATATACAGAAGATCGTATTGACATCAATGAGGCTTCCAAAATTCTTAACGAAGATCATTATGGACTTGAAGATGTTAAGGACAGGATCCTTGAATTTTTATCGGTCCTAAAACTCAAACAGAATGCCAAAAGTCCTATTTTATGTCTTGTGGGGCCTCCGGGTGTTGGTAAGACCTCCATCGGAAAAAGTGTCGCACGCGCTATGCATCGTGAATTTATTCGATTTTCAGTCGGTGGCATGCGTGATGAAGCGGAGATCCGTGGTCATCGCAGGACCTACATCGGTTCTATGCCGGGCCGGATCATTCAATACATTAAAAAATGTGGTTCTCAAAATCCGGTGATCATGTTGGATGAAGTAGATAAGATCGGTGCCGATTTTCGGGGCGATCCCGCTTCTGCCTTGCTTGAAGTATTAGATCCCGAACAAAACAAAGATTTTCGAGACAATTATATGGAAGTCGCGTTCGATCTTTCAAAAGTTTTTTTCATTGCAACCGCCAATAGCACTCACAGTATTCCTCCGGCACTCTTGGATCGAATGGAATTGATTTCCATGCCCGGATATATCACTCCTGAAAAAACACAAATTGCTAAACAATTCCTTGTTCCACGCCAAATAGAGCAAAATGGCCTATCCACAAGAAAACTTCGTTTCACACCCAAATCAATCGATTTGATGATCGAACATTATACCATGGAAGCCGGTGTGAGAAATCTTGAACGTGAGATCGCAAAAGTATGTCGAAAAAGCGCACGTGAGTTTGCCAAAGACGATAAACATGAAAAGATCACGCTTTACGCCAAAAACATTGAACACTTCCTTGGTCCTAAAAAAATCTTTAAAGATAATTTACCTGTTAAGAATGAGGTTGGTATTGTTGTCGGTCTTGCTTATACCGAAAGTGGCGGTGATGTTCTGCCTGTTGAAGTGACGCTCATGCCCGGAAAAGGGAATTTTAAAATGACAGGCTTGCTCGGTGATGTGATGAAGGAATCGATTGAGACCTCAATCTCTTTTTTACGTGCATCGGCAAATGACTACGGAATTGAACCCGTTCAATTTATGAAAAACGACATTCATATACATTTTCCTGCGGCGGCGATTCCAAAAGACGGACCGTCAGCAGGTGTTACGATCACTACAGCTGTACTTTCTTGCTTAACGGGTAGAAAGGTCAGACATAATGTAGCTATGACCGGTGAAATGTCCCTTCGGGGACGCGTGCTTCCCATAGGAGGCGTCCGGGAAAAATTAACTGCAGCTAAACGCATGAATATTAAAACCGTTATTTTACCCAAAGCGAACCAATCGGATTTGACAAAAGTCCCGGATATGGTGAAAAAAGGAATTTCCTTTGTTTTTGTTGAACATTATCGAGATATTATCGACAATATTTTAATATAAAATTTGGAACACATAGAATACTGTGTCCCATTTAAATGCTCTTTGATATACTGCACATCGGTGAACTGTAAACTGTGAACCGTAAACTGTTGCATATAGTAACGGTAGAGAGATAATATTCGATTAAAACAGAATTATTATTTTCTACCTTTCACATAACACAATTTACGGGAACTTATCTCTTACTGTTCACTATTTACCCAATAAGAAACGTTTAATTACTTAATAGGAGGTTTGTATGAAACAAACTAACGTCATCATTATGGGTGCCGCAGGTCGTGATTTTCACAATTTTAATACCTTTTTTAGAGGTAACGAGGATTTTAATGTTGTTGCATTCACTGCAACACAGATTCCCGATATCGACGGACGGAAATATCCGGCTGTCCTTGCCGGTGACCTCTACCCCGAAGGTATTAAGATCGTTGATGAATCAAAACTGCCGGAACTCATTAATGAACATGATGTCGATCAGGTTGTGTTTTCATATAGCGACGTTCCTCACGAAGTAGTTATGCATAAAGCAGCATTAGTAAATGCTTGTGGCGCTGATTTCATCATGATGGGCGGAAAACGGACAATGCTCAAATCGAGCAAACCTGTTATCGCTATTAATGCAGTAAGAACCGGATGCGGCAAATCCCAAACCACACGTAGAGTGGTGAACATTCTCAAAGACATGGGACTTAAAGTTGTCTCTATCCGTCACCCTATGCCTTATGGCAATCTTGCTGACCAAGCTGTTCAACGCTTTGCCTGTATTGATGACTTGAAAAAGCATCACTGTACCATTGAGGAAATGGAAGAATATGAACCCCATATCGCAATGGGTTCTGTTATTTATGCCGGTGTGGATTATGAGGCTATTCTTCGCGAAGCCGAGAAAGAAGCCGATGTGATCCTTTGGGACGGTGGAAACAATGATACGTCATTTTATGATGCCGATATCATTATTACTGTTGTCGATCCTCACCGACCGGGTCATGAAGTCAGTTACTATCCGGGCGAAACAAATCTAAAAATGTCCGATATAGTTGTGATCAACAAGATCGACACAGCTGACAATGACAATATTGAAATGGTTCGCCAAAGTATTCGCGAAGCAAATCCTAATGCAATTATCGTAGATGCGGCTTCTCCTATCACAGTTGAAGATCCTTCAATTATTTTCGGGAAAATTTCCATTTCCATCGAAACAAATTTTTCTGGTT
>CAYPTO010000229.1:0-2956 GCA_964413625.1 uncultured bacterium | reverse complement strand
CTCTGCAAGAGCAATTTCACTTTCAAGATAGGTCGCTTCCATTAAGACCAGATCGGCATTTCGAATCAGTTTGGGAATGCTGTCACAAATGCCTGTATCCAGAACATAAGCAAAGATCTTTTCATCAGAATAATAGCTGAGTTCATCACGAGTAATTATCTTTCCCTGATATTTTATCTTTCCATTTCTTTCAAGTTCGCCCAAAACAGGTCCATATAAACGCATTTCCTCTAAAAGTTCTTTCCTGAAGTGCATCCGGGATTTATCAATAAAACGATATCCAAGTGTCGGAGTACTATGAAGAAGATCATAAGCTTCTATGCGATAGTTCTCAGTTTCCTCTATGATCCCCGCTTTTAGAGGATGAAAGTGGAAATTGATACGACGTGTATATTTTGATGCAATACTTAAAGCATCTAAATAGGGTCTGCCTTCCTCCGGAAAATAAATATGCACTTCGTGTGACACTTCCATTAAAGACAATCGTTGCATTATACCGGGGAGTCCAAGACAATGATCTCCATGAAAATGGGATATAAATATTTTATGCACTTTACCGGGTGAAATACCGGCAAAGATAAATTGCCGTTGTGCCCCTTCCCCGGGATCAAATAGCACACCACCGTAAGGCCAGTCTAAAAAATAAGCGTTCTGACTCCGTGTACGGGTTGGTAATTGTCCGGCTGTACCTAATATGTGTAATTTCATAAGATGGGTTAAGAAGTTTAGGGTTTAGGGTTTAGGGTTTAGAGTTTAAGAGAGATTAGTGGAGGCTGATGGCCGGAAACCGAGAAAAAGACAAAGCATAAATACAGGTCTTTTCTCTCTATTCCTTACTCAATCAAACTTAATACGATTGAATTCAATTTTTCCGATGGTCTATCAGATCTTGAAAGCAAAATGAGTGGTACTTGTGCGCCCATTACAAGTCCGCCAACCGGTGCGTGTTGCAGCTCAATCATTGATTTAAGCATATAATTGCCAACTGTAATCTCATGAAAAACAATAATATCCACATCTCCTGATATCTTTGAATCAATACCTTTCTTCTTTGCCGCTTCGGCATTCAGAATTACATCCAGTGCCATCGGACCCTCTGCTTCATAACCTTTCGCAGTATATTCTTCGGCTAATGTCCTGGCTTCGATAGTTTCCGGTATTTTTGGATTCAATTTTTCCACCACAGCGGCAAAAGCGATCTTAGGTTTTCTTTTTAAGATTTTTTCAGCCAACTCGATGGCATTATCGGTAATGGCTCTTTTTGTATCCAGATCGGGAACAATGTTAATCGCACCGTCGGTCAAAAAAAGTAATTTATGATATCCGGAACTGTCACCCACAGCAATATGTGAAAGAATATCACCTTTCCTTAATCCTTTTTCTCTATTCAGCACAGGACTTAAGAACGATGCAGTTGAAATATCACCTTTCATAAGAGCATCTCCTTTGCCGTCTCGAATATCCGCAATAGCAGCCCAAATGGCAATTTCAGCTGTTTCGGCTTCAATGTAAACGGCTGTCTTCAGACCTGCTTCCTCAGAAAATGTTACCATTGTTTCTTTTTTTCCGTATAATCTCGGGATAATAAAATCCTTTTTAGCCGCTTCAGCCAAAGCCTCAAAAATGGAGCGGGAATTGGGGAAAACAACATTGACCGTCTTGGGATCTTTTACATTAATTCGTTTGTAAATGTCTTCGTAATGCATTTTTACCTCTCATTTATCATAATCATAAATATTCATTTTATTATCTAATATTCTAAAACCACCGTCAGCCATAGCGCCAAGCTCATTTTCTCCGGGATAAATAATGATAGAAAATTGTTTTCCGAGATGTGTTAATAATTCTTCTTTAACATAATCAGAATATGCCAGCCCACCTGTCACGATCAATGCACATACATCAAAATTTAAAACGGCGGCCATGGCTCCGATCTCTTTTCTCACCTGATACAACATCGCATCAAAGATCAATTTTGCGTATTTATCGCCTTTAGAAATACGGGCAACTACCTCTTGAGCATCATTCGTACCCAAGTAACCTTTTAATCCGCTTTCACGCGTTAAAAGACGCTTTAAAGCTTTCTCATCCATATGTTTTTTAAAGACAAGGTCCATTATACCTTTTAAAGGAATAGCTCCGGCTCGTTCAGGTGAAAACGGTCCCATGCCCAATAACGCATTATTTACGTCAATATTTCGTCCCTTTTCCATAGCACATACACTAATACCGCCCCCCATATGTACTACGATAAAATTTTGTTTTTCAATATCCCAATTATTCCGATCACAAACCCTGCGTGTAGTCGCTTTAATATTTAAAGCATGTGAAATACTGTGACGCAGTATGCCGGGAACACCCGATATGCGGGCAAGCTCAATCATTTCATCTACAACTACGGGGTCAATAATATATGCGGGTACATTGAACATTTCCCCAAAATATGCGGCAAGCGGGCCACCAAGATTTGAGGCATGATTACCATATTTTGCAGTTTTAAGATCGTTTATCATGGTATCACACACCGGATAGGCACCGCTTTTTAGTGGCTTTAATATACCGCCACGTCCAATAACAATTTTAACTTTTTCGATACCGTGTTTTAAAAGTTCTTTTTTTATCTGATCTCTGCGAAATGGAAATTCCCGGTAAACATTCTCTTTTGAAATCTGATTTTCTTCTATGTTGACTTTTAATTCGAATTCAACCTTTTTTCGGGTAAACACAGCCATCTTAGTGCTTGTTGAACCTGGGTTAATCGCAAGAACACGTTCCGACATTTAGACTCCTCAATATATTTAGTAAACCTTGCATAGAAGATACAAATTTTTTATTTGATTATCAAAATTTTTTCTTATATTGCCTAGCAATTTGAAGATATGGGGAATTAGCTCAGCTGGGAGAGCGCTTGAATGGCATTCAAGAGGTCAGCGGTTCGATCCCGCTATTCTCCACA
>CAYPTO010000228.1:0-2957 GCA_964413625.1 uncultured bacterium | reverse complement strand
TGTGCCTCCGGAATAGCAAAGCTAATTTGGGTTTCGGGATTAAAAGGGTTAGGATAATTTTGAGATAATTCGAAATTGGCGGGGATATCCGGTTCTTTCAATCCCACAGGTATTACAAATTCCAGAATATATAATCCATCGCTATACATCGGAACATACGCATGGTTTGCAATAAGCTGGACATCCGATGCCGGAGCTGTGGCCCAGAAATCATATGTATAAACAGATTGTGGAACGCCGGGATTTGTTATATCGATCACATGAGCTTTTCTTGAATAATCAAAAATATCGGTAAAAACCACCAAAGCATAATTTCCACATACATCTAATTTTTCGGCATAATTGTAATTGGAATAATATCCTACTTCAACAATATTTGTCACATCTGAAATATTAAAAATACGCAAGCCCTCACCATAATCAGCAACATAGGCATAATTTCCATTCACAGCTACATCTTTTGCCCAACCGTCTGTATCTACAAACCCGGCTTCCCTTAGATTTAAGGGATCGGAAATATCAATAATGCGTAAACCGTCCGTATTATCCGCAACATAAACATAATTCCCGCTAATAACGGCCTTATAAGCCCAGTTTCCCGTATCGAAAGTTCCAAGCGTTTCAGGGTTATAGGGATTGGAAACATCAACCATACAAATTCCATATGTACCCATCGCGATACAGGCCAAGTTCCCACTCACAGCGATTTTGCTGACACTCGTTTCAGGCAGGAGGGAATCAATCCCTGTAATCACCGGAGCAGCGGGATCACTTATATCAATAATAAACAGATCATTCTGGTACAATGTTAAGTAAAGATAGTTACCGTTGATCGCAATATCATTTACGCTCACCTTCATATTGATCGATCCAACTTGCACGGACAAAGAAGGATCTGAAATATCCAGAATGTAAACATAGCCGTTACCATCTGCGACATAAGCATAATTCTCAACAGAGTCAATAGCGACTGCCTGCGCATTGTCCCCCGGATCAAAAAATGAAATTTCCGCTGTTGCCGCAGGATCCTCAACATCGATAATGTGAAGTCCTTGATATTCATCGGCAAGATAAACCGTATCTTCACTGACAGCAAGGCCATAGGCCCATCCGTCCGTATCAAAATATCCCGCTTCGACCGGATTAACAGGATTCGTGATGTCGATGATACGCAAACCGTCATCTCTGTCGGCGACATAAGCATAAATCCCATTGACCTTTACATCCCGGGACCGATCGGCCGTATCAAAGAAACCCACTTCTTCCAGGCTATCCGGATCACTGATGTCAATAATTCTTAAACCGTCAAAATCATCTGCGATATAAGCATAATTTCCCTCTACATCGAGATCAAGGGAATAACTGTCGGTGGCAAATTGAGCTATCTGCGAGGGATGTGCGGGATCGGAAATATTAATAATGTACATTCCGTTATGATAATCCGTGATATATGCATAGTTCCCCTGTATATCAATTCCATAAAATTGGCTTAAGCTAAACATTAACAAGCTTGTCTCTACCGGATTTGTCGGATCGGAGATATTGATAATTTGGAAACCGCCTGATCCCCAAACCAAATAAGCATAATTCCCATTGACACAAACACCATTGGCTCTGTAGGTGGTATGAGGTCTATTGTAGAACCCGACTTCTGCGGGATTTTCCGGGTCTGAGATATCAATGATCCGAAGTCCGGCCGTATCATTGGCTACATAAGCATAATTTCCCGAAATACTAATATCGTTTATATTTGTATGTAATGTTACTTTACCCAATTCATGCGACATGAATCCGGATACATCTGCGATTTCCAAATAATGTCCTATTCCGAAAACCGCCTTCCCGTTCCGAACATCAACAGCATAACACGGGCCATTCGCCCAGGTCCCTAAAAGTGTCATCGTGGTGTCGGAAGTCTCAATGTAATCTTGTGAAAAAATTGGAGTAATAAAGAGTGAGCCAATAATTAAGAATAACAACAGAATGTGCTTTTTCATATTAAACCTCATAAATAATATTTGACCGTAAAGCAATTAACATTACATTTATCTTGATATATAACATTTACAAAATATCATGATAAAGTTCAAGAGAAAATAATAAAATTAATTAACCCGATTATTTCATTGTGTGTTTTTATCTTTACACGTTTATCATTTTTCTGTATTATTCATAAAGATTATTAGGAGATTCAAATATGAAAATATTGATACGCCATATTGTAAGTTGGAGTCTTATTTTTTCACTTGCTTTGTTTATATCTTGTGATATCTTCAGAAATGTCGATCCGGAGCAGAGGGCTCAGCGTGATGCCTATTATACTATCGTAGAAGCCCATGCTTTAAAACAGCTGTGGATCTATAAATTCTTGGGTACTTTCTCGGATAATTATACAAGGGGGCAACTGTTCGTTTATGAACCGACAATGAATGAGCTTGATGATCTTTGGGATGAATTTAATGTACTCATGAGTTATACTGATGCCGTGGAAACAGCTATAGATACACTTGAAGCCCTGGAGAACGATCCACTGGCTAAGAGTTTCAATAAATCTTTAGTTTCTTCCGGCGTTGTTTCTTCTCTCTTTGATTTTTTCCGCGGCGGAAAAGCTGTCTCCGAAAACAGCCGTAAGCGCATCCTGATGATCACCTCCAATATGCCACAATCCGAAAAAACGGAATTGTTCAATGATATGCTACGGTCAAAATGGCGCAATGAGTTTAGCGATGAGAATGATTTCTGGACCAAATTGCAGAACGGTGAGATCGATGATAAAGCATCGCAGATATACAATGATTTTTACGGCGGATCCTTTACTTCTGATAACAACACGTTCGGAACACTTGCGTTAGACAAGAATCTGACACCCGGCAAGATCTTTGTAAAAGAAGGTGCCAAACTGGTCGAAAAAGGTGCCGCAGTGATCGTGGAAACGGCCAAAGCTGCCACGCCTCTTG
>CAYPTO010000227.1:0-2985 GCA_964413625.1 uncultured bacterium | reverse complement strand
CCGGCTTGATATAATTCATGGTATCGTAGATGGCCAATCCGGAGGTAATAACACCGCCCGGAGAATTGATATAAATGTTCACATCTTTGTCGGGATCTTCAGCTTCAAGAAATAGAAGTTGTGCGACCACCAAAGAGCTTACCTGATCGTTGATCTCACCATTGATAAACACAATACGCTCTTTTAAAAGACGCGAGTAAATATCGTAAGAACGCTCACCGCGACCGGTTTGTTCTACAACCATTGGGACTAAATTCATTGAGCCATTTCCTTAAGGCGTGCTTTACGCGTTACCTTTTTGACCTTTATTTTTGCAAATGATTTAATGTGATCCATGACCTTTATATTCATAACGTCATCATGCAATTGGTCTTTGATCTGTGGAGATTGATAATACTTTTCATAACTGTCACGCAATTCTTCTTTTACATCTTTCAACATCTCTTTAATTCTTGCATCAATATCTTCATCTTCCACTTTGATCTCATTATCTTTGATGATCTTATTTTTGACAAGCTGCCATTTTAAACTTTTTTCAGCTGAATCACTGTAGTTTTCAAGGACTGCTTTTTCATCCATTGTCTGTTCCGACGGATATCGTTTTTTAATATCTTCATAAATGTTCTTTGCCTGTTCTTCAACAACGGTTTTAGGCAATTTAACATCTTTCATTTCATTAATAAAGTAATCTGCGATCTGTTCCTCCAAACGACTGTCTGCTTGACGTTCCCAATACGTTTCAAGCTCTTCTCTGATCTTGTCTTTTAAAGCTTTGAGATTTTCTATGTCGGGTTCAACGGTTTGGGCAAACTCATCATTCAATTCCAGAAGAACATGTTCTTCAACCGATTTGATCGTAAGTTTAAATTCATGCTCATGATCATGGTCACCACCGGCATGCAGTTTGATTGTTTTTACATCACCTGCTTTTGCACCAAGTAGCTCTTTTTCAACATCACCATCAAAAGGATCCTTACCCAAAACGATCTGACTGTCTTTAGATTCGTTAAGTACTTCGCCTTCATGACCAAGTTCCTGAACATCTGCAAGCAAATGATGTCCGCTTTTGGCACCATCTTCAACAACTTTAACTTCAGCTGCATTTTCCTGAAGACGTTGTAGGGATTCATCAATATCTTCTTCTTCAATAACATAATTGTTTTGTTCCAATGGAAATCCGTCCTGATATTTCGGCATATCCCATTCGGGCATTACTTCAAATTTTACTTTAAGTTTTAAGGGAGTGCCTTTTTTAAAATCAAGATCTATTAGTTCAGGTTGACTTACGGGATTCAAGTTTTTTTCATTTAACACAGAACCGTAATAATTACTGAATTTATCATTAATAAAATCATAATCTATCTGAGGACCGAATTTCTTTTCCAAAATGCTCATTGGAACCATACCTTTGCGGAAACCCGGTAAAGTTATATCTTTTGCAAATTTCTTTGCGAATTTCGAATAATCTTTTTCAATATCTTCCCAAGAAAGTTCAAATTCCATTTCCCGTTCATTTGAAGAGATCTCTTTCAAGTCAATTTTCATTTTCACAGTTGCTCCTTTACGTTTAAGCCGCCTAATATACAATGAGATAGGGCAAAAGTCAAAGTCTAATCGGGTTGTATTTTTTTATGTAATAAAACGTTAGTACACTTTGACATCGATAAAGCTTTTTGGCTTAAAGTGTTGAAGTATTAAAACGTTAATAATAAGTATTAAGCGTTTATTACTTTCAGTTACAACGAATTATTCAAAGAGTTCAGTTTATTGGATGTTTTCTTAACTACTTCTTTTATTGTATCAAGTTTATCTTCTGAAATATATTTTCTATCATATGCAACATAGGCATGGCTTAAAGTTTCCGTTAAACTACTATATGATATTTCAATATACCGGGTAAACTCCTTTTGGGAATATCGTCCCGATCCTTCGGCAAGGTTGGTCGCAACAGACACGGATGATCTTTGAGTTTGACTTGAAAGACCAAATTTCTCTTTATCCGGAAAATTATCTGTAATATTATAAATTCCGGCAATAAACTTCCTTGCGTTTCCCCAAATAATTAATTTTTCAAAATTGAATAGATCTTCCTTAGTATACATTTCGTCCTCCTCGATTTATTATTTTTCAACGCTTCAACGTTTCAACAATTGAACAAAAAAATCTATAACCCCTCTATATTTTTAACTAAACTATTTGCTTTCTTCAAGCGCTCCATTGTTCCAACATCCAGCCATTCGCCATCACTATGGTCGTAAGCAAGAATGGTTCCGGTTTTAACCACCTCAAGATAAAAATCAATGATATTGAAATTCCCTTCAGGCATGCGGTTTAAAAGCCCTGGATGAAGCAATTGAATACCACTAAAAGCATATGCATGTCCATCTTCACCTTTTTGCTCGCCACTTTTAATATTCTTCCAGCCTCGTAAACGATGGTCATTGTCAAAGCAAAGATATCGCTCAGTCTCCCGTTTTCTTACGGCCAAGATGGCAAGCGCGGAGCTATTCTGATACAGATATTGCATATCTAGGAGATCAATATTTGAAATCACATCAACATTATAAACAAGAAATGGCTCATCTCCGTCAAGAAAGCTTTGTGCATGTTTAAGGCCGCCTCCGCTACCAAGAAGTACATCCCGTTCATCTGAGATATGGATCTTTACCCCAAAGTCATTTTCGTTCAGATATTGAACGATCTGATCTGCAAAATGATGTACATTTACAATAATCTCATCTATATCGGCTTTTAATAGTTTTTTAATAGCAAGTTCCAGCAAAGTATGACCGTTCACTTCGACCAAAGCCTTCGGCATGATATTTGTCATGGGCTGCAAACGCGTCCCAAAACCGGCAGCAAGGATCATTCCCTTCATAATAATTCCTCTTGTTTATTTATCGTGTTGATAAGTTTCATTAATACCACTTTTATCTTTATACTTTATACTTTTAACTCATTTTTCTTTCTCTCAAAACTTTATCC
>CAYPTO010000226.1:0-2985 GCA_964413625.1 uncultured bacterium | reverse complement strand
CAAAGGAAATCCCAGGAAAATCTATGATTGGGATGATCTGCTTCAACCCGGGCTGAAGCAGATCATCCCAAACATAGATTTTCCTGGGATTTCCTTTGCGAACTAAAAATACGATAGTCGATGTATAGGGACAGGAATTATTCGCCAAGCGTGAGCGCCAGTCTGCCGGTAACAGACCGGTACGCTGTGAGATAACATCAATATCATATGCCAAAGCTAGGGTAACCACATCGGCTTTCAGACCGTCTATAACTGCACGGGCCTGTTTCGCCGCACCGCCGTGCGATTGCCGTATTTTGATCGTTTCATTATTGATCTCTTTCCAGTATTTGACAAATTCTGCATTAAATTCTTTGTAAAATTCCCGCGTGGGATCATAGGATACGTTCAATAATTCAGGGGTCTTCACAGCAGAAAAAGCTTGCCCGAAAATCAGGAGAACGAGAAATAATATTTTACTTAATGATTTCATAATAATCTCTTATTCAATGTTTAAAAAACAAGGTTTGCACTTAATGATATGGTTTGCTCAGTTTCACGGTCACCGGAAACACTTCCGCCCATAAAAGAAGAGCGAGAGTAAACCAGTTTAAAACAAGTATTATCAGCAATATACCAGTTTATACCCCCTTCAATTGTTACCATGTCTTGTATGGATACCACAGAAGAAGCGAATTCATTAAAGCTGTCTTCATCTGCAGAAAAACCCTGTAAACGTGCTATTAGTTCCATTCCTCCGTAATACCCGTTTTCTATATCCATTTCCTGATCAAGCATAAATCCTTTTGATGCTCGCTTCCCCCCGAAAAGGACATATCCCGCACTTAGTGTCCAGGCGCGATTCAACAGATCGGCACTGCTTCCACCGGTATCGCTTACTTCGTGACCGGCAATAATATATTCTCCGATCAATGTATATTTACCCGTAAAGCATTTGAATTGTGGCGAAATACGGTAAATTCTACCATTTCCTATCGTTGTGGATTGATAAGAGAACACCTTGGTTCTTGCCGAAGTGTGCATGCTTCCCAATGTTTCGTTTGTCTGCCTGCCGCAGGATGCTCCCACGCCGATCGAAAATGATCGAAGAGGGCTTTGTTTTGAGTTTATAAAAGGAAAAAGAGTGAACCTACCGACAAATTCCTTAGGGTCACTGATATCCCCTATCGAAGAAGAACCATCCTGAGCACCATTCATGTATGCCATTTGATAATTAAAAATCCCTTTAGCTACTTTTCCGGAAAGTTGGATACCGATATCCCGGTTTGGAGCAAGCGATGCCGTATAGGCAAAATCATTGAACAACAGAGATGGAGCGGATCGCAGGCGTTCCTGACTTAGCGGTGATTTGAACTGACCAATTCGCAATGAAAGCGGACTGCTTAGATTCAATTGAAGATAAGCATCAAGAAGTTTGGGTATGGAAGCAAAATCGCCATGAACCCGTCCTTCAATATATTTCCCCAATTTGATCCGAGTATCAATACGGGCTCTCTTTAGTATAAATTGATCATTATAATTATCCGTTGGATCATTGACTCCGAAATATCCGATCGATTGGGCAAATCCCTTGAAACGTATCTCATATCCTTCCGCTCCGCGAATGCTGAAACCTTTTCTTCCCGCTGAAATTGTGACATCATTATCAGCCGCAAAAATATATCCCACCAATAGTAAGATATTAATGCATATTTTTCTCCATGTCCGGAATATCATACGTACTCTTTTATTTAAAATATTTTATTGTCTACTAATACCATTTTGTCTATTGGCTTTATAGTATATTGGAGTAAAAAAAACTATTCCAATAAGTCTTCGAAACTTAGATTTTCAAGAGTATCCGATATATAGTTTCTGATCTGGCGAAATACATCAAGTAATTTCGGACTCTTTTCAATAGGGGTATGCTCGTAAAAATAGGTGCTGACCGATTCAACGGGTGCCAGTGCTCCATCCATTAAGCGAATGATCTCAGCAACGTGGATATCTGCCGGTGCTTTAGCGAGCTTGTATCCCCCTTCGGAACCTTTTTGACTTTTTACAAACCCTCCACGTTTGAGAATCAGCAATATTTGTTCCAGATATTTTTTGGGGATCCCTTTGTTCTCGGCGATCTTTGAGATCGTACAGACTTGTCCGGATGCATAGATACCCGAAAGTTCGATCAAGGCCAAGCAGGCATATTCACTTTTTACCGAGAGTTTCATTGTTGATCTTTCACTTAATGGGTTATTGTCGACTATTCATATCGAGTTTATAGTATTCCATTTTCAATGTCAAGTATTTTTGTCGAAAGCATTAGCGATTTTATTATTGCTGTCCAAATATAAATTATACCCGTTGTGTGAAATACAAATTCAAGTCGCAAATTATCAAAAATACCATAAATAATGTCATTTTGACCGGAGCCCTCCGAATAGTCGGGGCGAAGGCTGATAATCTTGACGAAAAAGGGCTTCCGGCTTGCAATTTTAATTACCACGCCTATGTTTACAAATCCATAACAAAACATTTACTTTTATTTAATCGTTCACTTCTTGGAAGCTAAATTCATTATTTTTATCTTTCAGTGATGCCATCCAACGAAGGCATCATTTGAGGAGAGAGAATAAGAATGCTTCTAAAACAATGGAAACGCTGGGAAAAACTCAGAAAAAGTGGAAAATATAAGTTTGTTTTATTGTACGGTGGCGTAATCGCAGGATTTACTGTTGCCTCACTCGTGACGCTGATAACACAGTATATTAAACCTGAAATGTCTCCGGGTATTCGTTTGATGATCTATTTTATAGTTTTTTCACTCATTTGTATGGTCATCGCCAACTTCACATGGAACATCAGCGAAACAAAATTCCTGTCTGAAAATCCTCCCGAACACCGCCGAATATCTCATACGGATATTCACACAAAATACCATCCTAACTGATCGTCACAACAATAGACTCGGTCTGTTTTTTCGGTTCTTCAGGAATTCTTATGGATTCA
>CAYPTO010000225.1:0-2996 GCA_964413625.1 uncultured bacterium | reverse complement strand
TGATGATCGTACCGTTGATATTGATGTAAAAGAAGCATTCGAACTGGGCGCTAAAGCGGTTGAATTGGCAGCTAAAGGTGAGTCCGGTTACATGGCGACCATTGAACGTCTGGAAGGACCCGAATACCAAACGCGTATTGATAAAGTTCCTCTTTGTGATGTCGGTGGAAAACAAAAACCCATTCCTGCAAAATACATTGCAGAGAATGGTATGGACATGACTCCGGCATTCAATGAATATATACGTCCATTGCTGGGAAAGAGACCTAAGTACGCAGACCTAAGTATCTTAAGATCAGTTAGTAAAAAATAATAGTTTAAGGAAAATAAAATGAAATTATCAGAACAGAAATATGCACAATATGCTCTTTGTAAAGAGATGCTTGAGACCGTAGATGTCATTCGAAATTTCAAAACGAAAGATCTTTCCAAGGCGGTTGATTCATTAAAAGAAACAAAAAAACTCTTTATGACCGGTGAAGGATCTTCAAGAATATTTCCTGCCAAACATACGATCAATTTGATCCAAAAGAACGGATTTGGTATTACTGCTTACACTGAAGGATCTCGCCAGGCTGCAGAATTAAAATTGAAAAATTTTACCATGTTCGGTGCTTCAAACTCAGGTAAGACCAAAGAAGTTATTTCTCTTTTTAAGAACAAAGAGGCTGCTGGAAAATTTGCTTTGATCGCTCATGAAAATACACCTCTTGGCGCGATCTCGGACGATGAATATATCTTGAATTGCGGCAATGAAGATGCTGTTGCAGCGACAAAATCTGTAATAGAACAAGCATTATTCTATCATCAGTTAGTTAAGGGATTTTTAGGAGCAAATTGTGCATCAAATATGGATGAATTAGCCGACAAATCCAAAGAAGTCCTGGAAATGGAGATCAATCCGGAATTGATCGTAGCTATCGCTAAAGCTGATGTGATCTATTTTGCAGGTCGTAACGTAGGTGTTGCCGAAGAAGCTGCATTAAAGACAAATGAAATTACGCGCAAGAAATCCGGATATCTTGAAGGAACCTATGCGGTCCATGGTATCGAAGAAGTGATGACCGAAAATGAAGTGGTGATCATAGTTGATCCATACAAAGAAGAAGAAAAAAAATTCAAAGAAGTGTTGGTTGATGGTGTCGGCATGAAAGTGATTGCAATTTCTGATCATGACACCATGTTCCCGACCATCAAGATCCCAAGCATGTCATGTCATGATGCTTATTTACAGTTGCAGGCATGCTGGAACGTTTTGGTTGAAGTTGGTATTGCATGTGGAGTCGATCTTGACCATCCGACACGTGCTCGTAAAGTCGGAAATGAATTTATTGGATAGTGTAGAGACGTGATGCATCGTGTCCGTACTATTATAGTTGTTTTTGATATATTGAGACATATAACAAACATAAAGGGAAATAATGAAGTATTATGTAGGCATTGATTTTGGAGGTACCGGTATTAAAGTGGGTATCATTGATGAGGATGGTAAAATCATTATCAAAGACTCATTTGTAACGGATCCAAGTAAAAGTGGTGATGAAATAGTTAAACATATTGCCGAATGTACACAAAAAGTCATGGATGATTCCAAACTGCCTCAGGAAGATATCATGGGTATCGGTGTGGGTTGTCCCGGCTTATTAAATCCTGAAACCGGTCAGCTTAAGATTGTTGTTAATATTCCTAATCTTAATGAAGTATATATTGCCAAAGGATTGACAGATATCCTCGGTAAACCGGCTTTCTTGGATAATGATGTTAATACCATGTCTCTGGGTGAATTTTATTATGGTGCAGGTAAAGGTTTAAAACATGTTATTGCTTTAACACTGGGAACCGGTGTTGGTGGTGGTATCATCCTGAACGGAGAATTATATCGTGGTGCCTCTTTTACAGCCGGTGAATTGGGCCATATATCTATTTCACGGGATGGTAAATCTTGTCCTTGCGGTAATAATGGCTGTTTGGAACGCTATGTTGGACGTGATGGTATTATTGAGCGCTTTATGGTATCAAAGAATAAAGGCGTTGAAACAAGTATAGACAAATACCTTGAAGACGGTGAAATTACTCCTAAATCCATAGCTATGGCGGCCGGTGATGGAGATGCATTGTCATTACGCGTACTCGAAGAAACAGGCAAGATCCTCGGATCCGTGCTTGCAACATTAGTCAATGCATTGAACCCCGAAGCGATCATTGTTGGTGGTGGCGTTTCAAATGCAGGCGAATTGATCTTAGGTCCGGCACGTATAGAAATGATGAAACTGGCATATTCAATTCCGGCGAATGTTGTCAGACTTGTTAAAGCCGAATTGGGTAATGATGCCGGTTTGGTCGGTTCTGCTTCATTGGTTGTTGCCAATTTAAAATAAGAGACAAGGCAATGCCTTAACTCTATATATTATAATTATGTGATTTCTATCAAAGATTTGTACAATATATTATTGTCCTTCTTTTTTTTATTTCAATTCATACTTATTATGTGTAAAATTGGATTATAATAATAATAGACTGAAAGGATAAAAATCATGGCAAAAGATAATCGCTTAAGGGCCTTGGAAGTGGCTATTGAACAAATAGACCGTCAATTTGGAAAAGGGTCGATTATGTATATGGGTGACGACTCACGGCCCCTTAACATAGATGCGATTTCAACGGGTTCGCTAAGCTTGGATGCCGCTTTAGGGATCGGAGGTATTCCCAGAGGAAGAATTTCCGAGATATATGGTCCCGAATCTTCAGGTAAAACAACATTGGCTCTTCACTGTATTGCCGAAGCTCAAAAAGCCGGTGGAAATGCAGCATTTATAGATGCCGAACATGCCTTGGATATCGGTTATGCCAAGAATCTGGGTATTGATACCAATCGTTTGTTAGTTTCACAGCCCGATAATGGTGAGCAGGCGCTCGAAATTACCGAGACACTTGTTCGTTCAAATGCCCTAGCTATTATTGTGATCGATTCTGTGGCAGCGTTAGTACCTAAAGCA
>CAYPTO010000224.1:2479-3005 GCA_964413625.1 uncultured bacterium | reverse complement strand
TGGAAGCATTGAACGCCATACTACAGCAGAAGATTGAGGTGGCACCCGGATTATGCATATTTCGTGTTGCACCGCTCGGCTGGGAATTACCTGAGTTTAAGCCGGGACAATATTGTCCGTTGGGGCTTCCGCCAACAGCAAAACGCGTAGTATATTCAGTTCCCGAGGCAAAATATTGTCCTCCCGATAAATTGATCAAACGACCTTATTCAATAGCATCCAGTTCATCCCAGAATAATTATTTGGAATTTTACATAAAAATGGTCAATAACGGTGCTATGACACCGCGTTTATTTGCCCTTAAGAATGGTGACAAATTATGGATGCGCGAAAAGGTATTCGGCATGTTCACACTGGATGATATTCCCAAAAATAAAAATGTAATTTTTTTTGCTACAGGGACAGGCCTTTCACCGTATATGAGCATGTTGAGATCTCATTTAACGACTGATAGTGATCGGAAATGGGCAGTGGTTCACGGGGCATTGAATTCCTGGGATCTGGGTTATCGAGATGAAATCATTGT
>CAYPTO010000224.1:326-2469 GCA_964413625.1 uncultured bacterium | reverse complement strand
GGTGTCTTCAATTCTATCGGCAGTAAGGGAGGCTGATGGAAAAATTTTGTCCGCAACTTAAATATATTCCAATCATTTCTGAACCGGGAACAGAGCCCACACTTTGGCATGGAGAAGTCGGTTTTCTTGATAAAGCCTGGAAAGAAAGACTTGTTGATAAAGTTTGGAATGAAAAGGTTACACCGGAGAATACGATGATCTTTCTTTGTGGTCATCCTCTGATGGTAAGCGGTATGGAAGAACATTTGCTGGCTGATGGTTTCAGTCTGCACACTAAAAAACAGCCCGGATCTTATATCAAAGAAAAGTTCGGATAAAATAAAGGAGAAAGCATGGCTGTTGACCAAAAAATATGGAATACCATTCATGGCTTCCCAAAAATAGACCTGCATTGTCATCTGGATGGATCCGTTCGTTCGGAAACTATTATGGAACTGGCAAAAGAGCATGGCATAGTTCTTCCATATACAAGTATTGAAAAAATGAATGCATATATGCATTGTGAGAATGTCGTATCGCTTGTCGATTATCTCAAGCGTTTTGATATTACTCTTGCCGTTATGCAAGAGCCCGAATCTATAGAACGCATTACTTATGAATTGTGCGAAGATGCGGCCAAAGAAAATATAAAATGGCTTGAGATCCGTTATTCACCCATTTTGCATACGCAAGGCGGTATGAAGACCATGGATAACCTTGAAGCTGTCATTCGCGGTGTACGTCGTGCCGAAAGTGAATTCGGCATTCGGGGTGGCGTGATCGTCTCGGGTATGCGTTCCTTTGATCCTATGTATTCCATGGAGCTTGCCGAACTGGCTGTTGCATACAAGAACAGGGGAGTGATCGGTTTTGATCTTGCAGGACCAGAAGAAAATTATCCCGCTAAAGATCACGAGGAAGCGTTCCGACTGGTGTTGAAAAATAATGTTAATATTACCATCCATGCAGGTGAGGCTTATGGACCTGAGAGCATTCATCAAGCTGTTCATTATTGTGGTGCGCATCGTATCGGTCATGGAACTCATCTTCCGGAAGATGGTGGCTTGATGAACTATATCAATGATCACCGTATATGCCTTGAGATCTGTCTTACAAGCAATTTGCAGACAAGATCCGTAAAAAGTATTGAACAGCATCCTTTTAAATTCTTTAGAGATTATGGATTAAGATTAAGCCTGAATACCGATAATCGTTTGATGTCGAACACAACGATCACCGATGAATTGTATTTAGCTTATGAGGCTTTTAATCTTGATCTTGAAGATATAAAAAGTATTATTATTGATGGTTTTAAGAGTGCTTTCATTCATCATCGCGAAAGAACATTGATGGTAAAAGAAATCGCACAAGAACTCGATAAATTTATTCGACTTTGATTGAATAAAAAGTAAGGTATTAATAAATTCTGGCTTCTGGCTTCTGAAAGGTTTTATGAAAGAAATCGAACGAAAATTCCTTGTCTTCAATGATGACTATAAACGTGGTATGACACCCATTCACGTGCTTCAGGGTTATATGCTTTATGCGGAAGACGGTACAGCCCGAGTGCGAGTAGTTGATGATTCTTCCGCAGTTCTTGCAATCAAGAAGAATATTACTCAAATTTCTCGCTGGGAATTTGAATATGAGATCCCGGTTGAAGATGCAAAGATCATGCTGAAAGAACTTTGCAATGGTCGTATTATCGAAAAATATCGTTACCACCCCGTATTCAAAGACAAAAAATGGGATGTAGATGAGTTTCTTGGTGCAAATCAGGGACTTGTAGTAGCAGAGATCGAATTGGGATCTGAGGATGAATATTTTGAAAAGCCCGCCTGGGTTGGGGAAGAAGTCACGCATGATAAGAGATACCTAAATGCGTATCTTGCTGAGTTCCCATATAAAGAATGGTAATACCATGTAAATGTGTTTAACGTTTAATAATTTAATATTGAACCCCTGGCAGGGTTCTTTTTTATAGTGGACAATTTCTACTTTATCTAACCATTACCGGGTCTTTTGAAAATTAATTCCAGCGGGGTTAAATACAAATAGAATTGAATTGCCTCATTAAGCAACCGCAGAGCAGTTGAACAATTAAACTTTTAAACGTTAAAAGAATTTTCTTAACTCCAAACAATATTTATCCTTTATCATCTGA
>CAYPTO010000224.1:0-316 GCA_964413625.1 uncultured bacterium | reverse complement strand
CATCAATTGTTCTGTGTCTGAAATACCTCAGAAATAAATTTCAATTCTATAAAATAAAAAAACATTTCTAATCGCTTGGATTTAATATTATATTTCGTCGTTGTTTCTAACGGAGGAAGTAAATGAAAGTTTTGATCATCAATTCGGGAAGTTCGTCTGTAAAATATCAGGTTATTGATACGGTTACGAAAGATTTTCTTGCTAAAGGCCTTGTTGAGAGTATTGGTTTGGATCGCTCAAAGATCAAACATGAATAGAATGGTGATCCTAAAGTTATCTTAGAAAAGAATGTTCCTGATCACAATACGGCAATTGA
>CAYPTO010000223.1:0-3010 GCA_964413625.1 uncultured bacterium | reverse complement strand
GTATCTGAAAAAAATTAAAGGAAATATTCGCCCCTGCCTCGCATGTGCCGAAGGTTGTTTAGGTGGAGTAAAATACGGACAAGGTCTTCAATGTCTTGTCAATCCGAAAGTAGGCAAAGAAATTGATGTTTTTGAAAAAGCCGAAAAATCAAAAAACATTGCAGTTGTTGGCGGTGGTTTAGCAGGAATGGAAGCTACTTTAACATTAAAGAAAAGAGGACATAAAGTAACTCTATTTGAAAAAGATAAGTTGGGCGGACAATTTAATCTTGCTCATCTTACGCCAAATAAAAAATCAATGGAAAGCCTAATCCCCTATTTTGTTAAAGAAATAAAAGATAAGAACATCAATGTGATCTACAAAGAAGCCGATAGATCAGATTTAATAAATAATTATGATGAGGTCGTTATTGCAACAGGTTCCAAACCGGCAGAAATAGAAATTGAGGGATTGGATAAATTTCATTGGGCGGAAATATTGTTAAAAGAAAATCTACCAAAAGACAAAAAGATCTTGATAATTGGCGGAGGTCTTATCGGTGTTGATATCTCAACAGCATTGATCCCACTCAATAATCAAGTAATTATAGTTAAACGAACAACTGACTTTGGTGAAGATATGGAAATGATCGCAAAATTACTTTCTTTAAAAATGATGAAAGAAAAAGGAACTGTTTTCAGCGATCACACTCATATTAAAAAAATTGCAGGAAGAACAGTTTATGCAGAAAAAAATGGGGAAAATATTCAATTTAATGACATTGATATGATCGTTGTTTCAACCGGTATGAAAAGTTTTAATCCATTACAAGATGAATTGGGAAATAGCATTCCGCTTCATGTTATTGGTGATGCCAAAAAAATAGGGAATGCACAAGATGCAATAAAAGATGCTCATGAAATAGCAAAAAGGATATAAAAACAGTTTAGAACAACAAATATAGTGCATTTGGCAAATATTGCTAAAAATGAGGGTGATAGTGATAAACAAGCATAGTGGTAAATTAAAAATTAATCGTTTCAAAATCTTAAACTACGCATAGCTAAACCGTTAGCGCAATATTATCTTAAATCAAAAAAGCCACTGTAATATTTAGGGTGGCTTTTAACTTTATTATCGTTTTTTTCTTAATAACTACTTCTTCATCAACTCTTTTACATTCACCGGCTGAATCAGCCAGATCAGGACGACGTAAAACAGAGAAACGGGCAGTTTCCACCAGAGCGAGAGGTTTAAAAGATGGACGAGCAGAAAGACGATAATGGAGATAGCGCCTACAAGCAGGAGTTTTCCATTCTTTTGGCGAATATCGGATTTTTTTAGTGCCCATAGCCGGATCAATAAGGCCATCGCAAGATAAGCGGCCGCGGTTGCAATGGCAGCACCCATGAGTCCCATTTTGGGGATAAGAATAAAATTAAGGCTAAGGTTGAGGGCAGCACCAATGCCCATAAAGACGGCGTTCATGCCTGTCTTGTTTTTGTGGTAAAGTACGGGCAGTTGCAGCAGGTACAAGCCCATCATGACATAGGCGCCCATAATGACGGGAATAATGGGGATGCCTTCCCAATAAGCGGCATTCAAAATAGTACGTCCATGCCCCAGGGGAATTTTGACCAGCTCGGGCACCCACAGGGAGGCCAGGAACCATATGGCAACAAAGATCACGCCGGTTTGAAGATATATCTTCTCTAAACTTACTCTCCCCTCTTCTTTGTCCACTTCTCTCAGAAAATAGGGTTGCCACCCGGCATTAAAACTATAGACCAGCAAACGGATCAACACAGCCACCGTATAGGAAGCCACGTAAAGCCCGGTTGCTTCATCTCCCATAAAATACCCGACCAGGCGGCGATCGGCCAGCTCAATGGTTCTATCGAACAATCCCGCAACCATAAAAGGCAGTCCGAAAAAGAATAGTTCCTTCATTATTTTGGTGGATATTTTTGCCCCCTTCATGGCCGGAAGCATAATAAAGATCAAGGCCAAAAACAGCACGAATGAAGAGATCACGTTAGCCCAGAGAATATATTGGATATTTTTGCTGAATACCGAGACCAATAAAAGCAACAAAATCAGTCGGATCACAATCTCGATATTTTGCAGTATTACACTTAAAACGGCACGATTTTCAGCCCGGAGGTAGAGAATGCCCTGATTGTTGAGGATATCAAAAAAGAGAATAGCAAGAGACAGGGAGAACAAGGTCGTGGAATCGGTCCGGATAGCCAGCGGACTTAAGGTACTTTTGAAAAGAAATGCCATGCCGACAAAGGCCAGAGCCAATATCATCATGAACACAATGGTATTTTTAAGATAAGCCGCTTTTTCGTCCTTACGCACATAATAATTCATAAAAGCGGCATCAAAGCCAAAGGGCAGGATAACAGCCATAAATGATATAAAAACATAACAATACGCAACCTGACCGTAAACGGCCGGCGGAAACAGATTGCTCCAGATCGTCACCTGAATAATAAAATTCAGTCCCCGCGCAAGGATATTGCCCGTGGTGTAGATCACAGATTGTTTAAGTAGTCTATTCGGCACGTTTTATCACTCGCTTTTTTGGATAGATCAGCACAAATACGACTAAGGAATAGATCAGGACAACAGTCAGTTTCAGTAAAGCGGACTGAATGCCGACAATAAAGAAGATCAGCGTCAAGGCAAGGGTCAAAACGAACATGATGGCCAAATTGCCCCATTCATAAGGCACGTCCAGCCACTTTCTAACTACAAAATACGTACAGACCGCCATAAACACATAAGCAGACAGCGAAGAGATACCCGCACCAATCATACCCACTTGAGGGATAAGGATAAGGTTAAGTACGATATTGATCAAAGCGGCGATTCCAACGATCACGGAGATAACCCAGGTCTTGCCCGTATAAAAAATAGCGGGATGAAAATTGATATAAATACCATTGAAAAGATAAGCGGCCAGGATCAGCGGGACCACTGTAATACCCGCCCAGTAACTATGGGCAATGATATGCCGTCCCA
>CAYPTO010000222.1:0-3016 GCA_964413625.1 uncultured bacterium | reverse complement strand
AACAGAAAATGAGTTCTACCTAAACGTAGAAGTACCCGGATTGAAAAAAGAAGATATTGATATCTCGGTCAAAGAAAACGTTATCATCATTTCGGGTGAAAAGAAATCTTCAGAACGCAAGAAGGATTCCACTTATTATCTCAATGAGATTCACTATGGAAGATTTTCACGTTCTTTCAAGCTGCCGGCCAATGTTGATGTGGACAAGATCAAAGGCTCATGGAACGAAGGTGTTCTTACTATCGAGGTTCCTAAGACTGAAATTGCGAAACCCAAAAAGATCGAGATCAATTAACATTTAATAATCCCTTCCTTACCCCGTAACCCCGCTCGCCCAAAGCGGGGTTTTCTCTTAACCTTTTGAGCCGGAGAAAAAAATGAGTTACGACCGAGACGATATGTATTATAATGACTACCATTGGAATTCCGATGGAGATAAGGTTCAGGTAAAACAAGCTACAGTATTTCAACCTGACAACGGGAATATCATTTTGTATATGATCAATTCTCTAACAAAAAATTTATTGGACAGCAAGATCCTTGAGATCATCTTTCATGAATTTGTCCCTCAAACCGTAGAAACAGTAAAACAAGCCTATGAATGGGTCAAGGAGCAAGGGGACCATTATTACAAACTTGTTCTAAGATCTATCGTTAAAAACGATTAAGTAAATACCCTTTATAATACATTTGAAAGCATGAATTTTGACAATTTGTCAAAATTTGTGCTTTTTTATCCAATTTTCTTGAATTTTGTTCAATAATTTTCTAAACTCATGCTGTTGTTTACTAATTACATATCATATAACTGTTAGGAGATGAACCATGATTAATGCACTTTATAAGATTCCACATGCGGAAAATGAACGTGTGATAACATATGCACCCGGTACACCAGAACGTTTAAGTGTAAAAAAAGTTTTGAATGAATTGTTGGAAAAAAAGATCGAGATCCCTGTGATTATCGGAGGAAAAGAGATCTATACGGGTAAAACTGCCGATATTGTGTGCCCACATGATCATCAACATGTTCTGGGAACTTACCATATAGCGGGTGATAAAGAGATCCATATGGCAATAGAGGCCGCACTGGAAACTCGTGAAGCATGGGCGTCCATGCCGGCTGAAGCGCGTGCTGCCATCTTTAAGAAAATTGCCGTGTTGCTCGCAAAACCTTATGGTGATCTTTTAAATGCTTCAACAATGTTAGGACAAAGTAAAACGATCTATCAGGCTGAGATCGATGCGGCATGTGAATTGATCGACTTCTTTAATTTTAACACGTTTTATATGTCTGAGATCTATAAAAACCAACCGGACTATAGTCCCGCAGGCACATGGAATCAGTTGGAATACCGGGCTCTTGAAGGTTTTGTATTTGCTTTAACACCATTCAACTTTACATCTATTGCCGGTAACTTACCGACTGCTCCGGCTATTATGGGTAATACTGTTGTTTGGAAACCCTCGCGAACCCAAATATATTCAGCTTACTTCCTAATGAAGCTTTATAAAGAAGCCGGATTGCCTGATGGTGTGATCAATTTTCTACCGGGCAGTGGCCAGCAGATCGCTGATATTGTATTAAAACATCCTGATTTTGCAGGTATCCATTTTACCGGTTCTACGAGTGTTTTTCAGCATATATGGAAAACAATCGGCAACAATATCCATAACTACAAAAGCTATCCCCGTATTGTTGGTGAAACGGGCGGCAAGGACTTTATCTTTGCTCATAAATCAGCTGATGTGGATGCGCTGGCTGTTGCTATGGTTCGCGGAGCTTTTGAGTTCCAGGGACAAAAATGTTCAGCGGCATCACGCGTTTATATGCCCGATAATATTTGGGATGAAGTTAAAGAAAAATATGTAGCGATGGTTAAAACGATCAAGATGGGCTCACCGATTGATTTCTCTAATTTTATGACAGCCGTGATCGATGAAACGGCATTTGATAAGATCACAGGTTATATTGATTATGCTCAAGAAAGTAAAGATGCCGAGGTTATTACCGGCGGAGGTTACGATAAATCTAAAGGATATTTTATTGAGCCAACCACCATTGTTACCACAGACCCAAAATTTAAAACGATGGAAGAAGAGATCTTTGGTCCTGTTCTAACGATCTATGTATATAAAGCCGATGAATTTGAAGAAGCTCTTGAACTTTGTGATCAAACCAGTCCTTATGCTTTGACAGGTGCGGTCTTTGCACAAGATAGAGCTGCCGTTGCAATAGCCAAGAATAAATTGGTTAATGCTGCCGGTAACTTCTATATCAATGACAAGCCGACGGGAGCGGTTGTTGGTCAGCAGCCTTTTGGCGGAGCAAGAGCCAGCGGTACGAATGATAAAGCCGGCTCATCAATAAATTTAATGCGTTGGGTATCGGTTAGAACGGTTAAAGAGACCTTTGATCCTCCCAAGGCATATGAATATCCTTTTATGGAAGAGAAATAAAAGACGCAAAACGTGCAAAATGCATTGCATTTTGCGATAGATAAAAAAGACATTTGTAGAGTCGTAGCATGCTACGACTCTATGATATTGGAGATAAAAGAATATAAAAAAAGGCTCGAATTTCGAGCCCGTTTTATTATCAATTGTCCTTTGTCAATTATCAATTAATCACGGAGTAATCACCAGGTTTGCACCCGCTTCAAGCCTTTTTATCGTCTTAATCGCTTCGGCTTTTACTTCAGGAACGTCGGACTGAGTCAGACCTTGTAATTCTGTGATAAGTTCTTTGTAATTCGGATTCATGACAAACCAACCCAGAGCTTCGATGGCACCTTTTCTGATAGCAACATTATCCGTTGTATCTTCAGCTATTTCGAGTAATGTTTTAATTCCGGGTGTAAAATTATAATTTCTGAATGTTCTGATTTTGCTCATACGTTTTTTAACGGTCAGGCTCTTATCGGTAATGATAGGTATGATTTCATTATATAGCCAGTCTTGAGAGTGTTTGTAGCGATGATTGACCACGGCTGTATCAAGATCATTATCAAGGGCG
>CAYPTO010000221.1:0-3016 GCA_964413625.1 uncultured bacterium | reverse complement strand
TTAATATTAATACAGTATCTTTTAAAACAGTATGAAATATTTATGATAAAATTAATTTGAATTATGGCTACCTTTTCTCTGAAAAGTGTTACCTTTCTCCTGATTCAACTATGGCTAATTACCAATTTTATTCTTTTGCCTTTTGCCTTTATATTTTTGCCTTTTGCCTTTTTTTTTCGTAAAATGCTTGCTATTTGGGAGTTTTCAAAAATGGCAAATGACAATAATTTAAATAGACAATGGAAAGAACTGGAACAACGGATTCAATTTGCTTCTTCTTTTATAATCACAACACATCAGAATCCCGATGCAGACGGACTGGGATCTGAACTTGCTCTTTATTACATTTTAAAAAAATTGGGCAAAGAAGTCTTTATTTTTAATATTTCACCCACGCCGGAAAGTCTTAAATTTCTAGATCTTGAACAGCTTTGTCAACGATATGTTCCTTCTTTACATCAGTCGTTATTATCTCGTGTGGATATGCTTTTTGTATTAGATGCTGGTTCATTTTCACGCATTGGACAATTGGGACATGATGCCGTAAATGCAAAACGCCCAATTATTGCCATAGACCACCATCCAAAAGAAAACAATCCTTTTTATCTGCAAGAAATTGTTAATGAGAAAGATTGTTCTGTTGGGAAATTGATGTATGAGTTCATTCAATACTGTTATCCCCAATATATGGACAAAAAGATTGCAACTGTTTTATATACGGCAATTGCCGGTGATACGGGCAATTTTCGCTTTGGCAATACCACTGAACATTCGCACCGAGTTGCTTCAGAATTAATGAAATATGATATTAATGTCTATGGCACTTATATCAATCTTTTTGGCAACATGTCGCGCTCTGGCATTCGCTTGCTCTCCTCGATCATAAAAACCATTCAATTTTCTGAAGACGGGAAAGTCGTATGGTTTATTATTACCAGAAAAATGCTGGCCGATAATGATGCCGATGATACGGATACAGAAGGAATAACAGATTTTATGCGTATGATTGATGGCGTCGAAGTCGCCATTATGTTCAAGGAACGTTTAGATGGTTCCACGCGTATAAATTTTCGTTCTAAAGGAATTGTTACAACTAATGTCATTGCCCGTAGCTTTGGCGGTGGCGGACATAAACACGCCAGCGGGATCGTAAGCGAGCGACCGCTTAAGGATATCTATCCGGACATATTAAATGCCATGTTAAAACAAGTTAAAGAGACCTGTAATGAAAATTGAGGTGGCTCAACATTGTGGTTTTTGTAGCGGCGTTAAAAATGCTGTTCAGCTTGCCAAGAACTCTCTTGAAAAACAAAAAAATATAGCTGTATTGGGTGATCTTGTCCATAATAAAGTTGTCATGGACGAATTAAAAGATAATGGGCTCGTTTTTGTAGATTCTCTGGATAAAGTCGGAAATATGCCTTTGCTTTTGCGCGCTCACGGAACAGATGTGAACTTAATATATGCCGCAAAAGAAATGGGCTTAAATATTATTGACGCAACTTGCCCGCTTGTACGCGAGATACATAAACATGCTCGCGAACTGGAAGAAGAGGGCAGACAGGTCATCGTAATTGGTGATCGTGGTCATGATGAGGTAATTGGTATTGTTTCTCGCTTGCATGATCCTTATATTATTGAATCACCTGATGGCGTAGATTCGAGCAAGCTTAAACAACGAACCGGGGTTGTAATTCAAAGTACTCAACGTATTGAAAATGTTCAAAATATCTTGCCGCTTTTATTGACAAAGTCGTGTGATTGCCGTATCATTAATACGATATGTGAACCTACTCGCAGAAATCAAACTGAAATACTTTCACTTGCCAAAAATAACGATTGTGTTATTGTAATCGGGGATCCGACTTCTGCAAACTCCAACCGTTTATTCGAAGTATCACGTTCTTTAAACGAACACACTTATATGGTGGCCAGCAAAGAAGAGATCAACCCTATCTGGTTTAATGACTGTACTTCACTCGGCATTACAGCCGGTGCAAGTACGCCCGGAAAATTAATAGAAGAAATAGTCGCTTATATAAATTTTTCAAATGGAGATAATAAGAAATGAAAAAAGGTACATTTGAGGTAAAAGTCGGTCTTGCTGAAATGCTTAAAGGCGGCGTCATTATGGACGTAACGAATGTAGATCAAGCAAAGATCGCTGAAGATGCGGGTGCTTCATCGGTTATGGCCCTAGAACGTATCCCCGCCGACATTCGAGCTCATGGTGGTATCTCACGTATGAGCAACCCGGAAATGATCTTCAAGATCAAAGAGGCTGTCTCAATCCCTGTTATGGCAAAATGTCGAATCGGTCACTTTGCTGAAGCACAGATCCTTCAGGAAATAGGTGTAGATTTTATTGATGAATCGGAAGTTTTAACTCCCGCCGATGAAGAAAACCATATTTGGAAAAATGATTTTAACGTTCCTTTCGTTTGTGGATGTCGTAATCTTGGTGAAGCGCTTCGTCGTATTGGCGAAGGTGCCGCAATGATCCGCACAAAAGGTGAACCGGGTACCGGTGATATTGTTGAAGCCGTTCGACACATGAGAAAAGTACAATCAGAAATTAAACGATTAACTGTCTTAGACAAAACAGAGCTGATGGCTGCCGCTAAAGTTCTTGGTGCTCCCTTTGCTCTTGTTGAATGGGTGGCACAGAACGGCAAACTGCCTGTTCCTAATTTCGCGGCTGGCGGTATTGCAACTCCCGCCGATGCATCTCTTATGATGCAGCTGGGTGCAGAAGCCGTATTTGTAGGTTCGGGTATTTTTAAATCGGACGATCCGAAACCACGTGCTGAAGCTATTGTAAAATCTATTACACACTATATGGATCCTGCCGTTTTGGCTGAAGTCTCTAAGGGTTTAAAAGAAGCCATGGTCGGCATTTCTGCCGTTGCTTTAGAAGAAGATGAAAAAATGGCTAAGCGCGGCTGGTAAACACCGGAGTATAAATGTCTGACTTGAATATTGGTGTTTTGGGAATACAGGGTGCGTATGAAAAACA
>CAYPTO010000220.1:0-3027 GCA_964413625.1 uncultured bacterium | reverse complement strand
TTACGGTGCTGCAATTTATTAATAAATCAAACAATAAACCTCTAAATCACATTAAACATGCGCTCATTTAGTTTCACACAACGGGTTATTGTTATAAGTGCTCTTCCGTTTCTTCTTCACGCCGAACATCCTGATACTACGCTATCAAAATTAGAAGATCAAAAATCAAATATCGAATATGCTTCAAAAACCTTCGATATAAATCCCGATTTTCTCAAAGCAATCATCTACGTTGAACGAAGCAACAACTACAACTGGCAGGATGAGTATTTTGATGATTATCTGGCCCAAAAGGGACAAAATAGTTCTATCGGTTTTTGTCAAGTGAAGATGAAGACGGCTTATTGGATTGAGTGTCAGTTATCGGATAGCACATCTAAATATTATCCCGGGAAGAAGTACAAAAATATTCTTTTGGTCAGTCAATCCCCGCAAGAGATCATTGAAAAGCTAGAAGGCGATAGAACAAATCTTCTTTACGCTTCTGCCTACATGAGGATTATCCAAAGTTATTGGGAAAGCAGAGGCTTTTCAATTGATGATCGGGTTGATATTATTGCAACAATTTTCTCATATGGGATATTTAGCAGATCAACAGGGGAACCTCTAAAACCCAATGCCGATCCGAAACCGAATTGGTTTGGGAGCGAAGCGGAACGCTTCGCAAGAGACAATATCCAAACTCCAATAACCAATTGATTGATTTAAAATCAATTGAATATTAAAGCATTTAAACAATAGAAATCAATAACGAATAACGAAGATTCTTGAATCCGTCAGCTGACGGATTCAATTTATTATGGGAATGAAAAGCTATATTCTTCTTGGATCCCAATGGAATCTTCTAAAGCCTGCTATTTGAGTTACCACGGCATTTATGCCGTGGATTAACAACTCTAAAATAATGGGTTTTAACCCAAAAAATGTTATCTGGGGTTAAAACCCCAATCTACTACTTATTCATTCCACGGGCTGAAGCCCTTGGTAACTCATGTAAAGCAAAAGGACTCCGCAGGAGTCCAAGAAGAATATAGCAAAGCTCCTCAAATCATTCCCGACTCCGTAGGAGTCGAAGAATTAAGGGTTTAAGCTTTTATCGAATTTGACTCCATTTCAAAAACTCCGTATCATGAATAGATTTCTCCGCTTCGCTTTCTTCGTTCGCTTCGGTCGATATGACAGGTTTGTGTGGTGTTTTTTATTCAATGTACTTAATTATTATCTTTAACTAATCGAAAAGAGTGATTATTGTTATTATTTTTGCGAAAATAATATTAAAATCCAGAGTTAATTGATAACTGCCTACTAGAAAAAATAATTCATAATCCATAATTTATAATTTTAAATAAAGAAGCTCAAAACAATTAACTTAGCCATGAAAACTAAACTGATCATTTCATCATGCTTACTTGGGATCAATTGCCGCTATGATGGCAAGCACAATCTGATATCTCAAGAAGATATTGATTTATTAAAAGATAAATTCGAGCTAATCCCCATTTGTCCGGAACAGCTTGGCGGACTTTCTACACCGCGTCTACCTGCAGAGATCCAGACTAATGGAAAAACATTGAGACAAGATGGTGTCGATGTAAGTTTGGAATTTCAGCGGGGAGCCGATGAAGCGTTTAAAATTTCCAAGATATATGAATGTAAATTGGCACTGTTAAAAGCGAAGTCACCTTCTTGTGGAAATCATGAGATCTACGACGGTTCATTCACCGGGAAATTGGTCCCGGGAAAAGGGCAGACGGTAAAATTATTTGAAAAACATGGTATTAAAGTGTATAATGAAAATGAAATCAAAATATTGATAAAGGAGAATAAAGATGTTTGATCCAAGAGAAAAGAAATTAGCAGAATTATTGGTTAATTATTCTTGTAATGTTCAAAAAGGTGAAAATGTTCTAATAGAAGCCTTTGATATTCCCGATACCTTTGTAAAACAACTCATCCGTGCGATCCGCCGGCGTGAAGGAAATCCTTTTGTGAGTATAAAGAACAATTCTATTCAACGGGAATTGTTTTTGAATGGGACAGATGAGCAGATTACTTTCAGTGGTGAATACGAGGCTTATCGTATGAAAAATATGCAGGCATATATAGGCGTCCGCGGTTCGCAAAATATAACTGAATTATCAGATGTGCCGGCAGATGATATGAAACGTTACCAAACTTTATGGAGTCAACCTGTTCATTCACGGATTCGTGTACCCGATACGAAATGGGTAGTTCTGCGTTGGCCAACACCATCTATGGCTCAACAAGCCGGTATGAGTACCGAAGAATTTGAAGAATTTTATTTTGACGTTTGTACCCTGGACTATCCTAAGATGGCTGCAGCTCAGAAAACGCTCATGGCTCTAGAATCAAAAACGGATAAAGTCCATATCAAAGGACCGGGTGAAACGGATCTGCATTTTTCCGTTAAAGACATTCCCGTTATTCAATCTTGTGGTTTGCGTAATATCCCCGATGGCGAGGTTTTTACGGCACCTGTCAGAGATTCTGCCAATGGTGTCATAGAATATAATACACCCACACTTTATCAGGGTACGGTATTTGATAGAATTAAATTGACATTTAAAGATGGTAAGATCGTTAAGGTTGACGGTGATGATGTGGAAAGATTGGAAGAGATCTTCAATACAGATGAAGGAGCCCGCTATGTGGGTGAATTTGCCATCGGCATGAACCCTTATATTAATCGTCCCATGAAAGATATACTTTTTGATGAAAAGATCGCAGGTTCCATCCATTTTACACCGGGAAATTCTTACGATAATGCTTTTAACGGCAATCGCTCTGCTATTCACTGGGATCTGGTTTTGCGTCAGACACCTGAATGCGGTGGTGGGGAAATCTGGTTCGATGATGTCTTGATCAGGAAAGACGGTGTTTTTGTTCTGGATGAACTTAAGGCTCTAAATCCTGAGAATTTAAAATAAGGATTAAGATTAAGATTGAGCCAACACTGAGCTCTGAGCACTGGGCAATGAGAAGGTAGCGAAATCCGATTAACTCAAA